>CAYZBC010000055.1:0-21701 GCA_964476535.1 uncultured Maribellus sp. | reverse complement strand
CTAGCTTTATGGTAGTGTCCCGATACCCCGCTGCTCTGCGGCGGGGTAGTTCATTTTTATTCCAAAGAATATTAATCCCATTTTTTTGGCTTACTATTTTTGCGCAAAATCACATCGTTTTTTAAGTTTAAGTCAAGGAACATCTATTAAAGGTTTTACTGGAAAGGATATTAAGAAAATGAACTTTCAAATACCATTCTCTATTGAAGAACAAATCAAAATCGCTAATTTTCTAACTTCCATCGACAAGAAGATAAACGTTTGCCAAAGTAAAATTGAGCAAACCAAAGAATACAAAAAGAGCCTTTTACAACAAATGTTTTGTGTATAAACTATGAGTTATAGAACGATATATGACCAAATAGAAGAATTAGACCCTATTCCCAGAGGTACTGCATTTGAAAAATTGATTAACAAGATTTTTGAGGATAAAGAAATACTCATAAATGCACGATACCGAACAAAGGATGGTTCGCAAGAAATTGATGGTGCAATTTTAATTTACAATAAGGTATTTCTTATTGAAACGAAATGGGAAGATAACAAGACACTTGCAGCATCTAAACTCTATTCCTTTTTGGGTAAAATTAACTCAAAAATTGAAGGTACTTTGGGTATTTTCATTTCACATGAAGAATTAAAACAGAATTTCATTGATTCGGTTAGAAATGGCATAAGGCAAAACTGCATTCTTATACATGGCAAACAAAACATTGCAGATATAATCGATAAAAAAGTCAACATAAAAGACTTTATTGAATATAGTTTTATACAGGCATCTACACGAAATGTAATTAGCGTTAACACCTCCGAATTTTCCACTTTACCTATTCAAAAAAATAAGAAAGGACTTTCATCCAGACAAAAAACTAAAATAATAAACAACAAATGGTCAGGTATCTATAAGAGTTTGACTGGCGATGATTCCTTATCCGATTTTTCGGCTATGCTTACTACCGATTATGATAGTTCTTTAGGTTTGAGTAAAAAAATACTTGACATATATAATGCGCTAAAATTTAACCTGAACACAAAAGAAAAATTCAATAAACTAATTGAGAAATTAATTAGTGAAGAAAAGGATGAATTTGTTTTACAAATAGCTCAAAAATTAAAGGGGAATGATTGGTTATCTTATGCGGATAAGGATTTTTGTACCCTTTTAGAGAAATATAAATTAGATTTCAAATTAGCAGAGCGAGAGGCAATCATTAATAATGTAACTTCTGTAATAGGCAATAACGAATGGGAACCTGAAAATAAAGCTACCTATGTAATCGGTATATTTTACGAGAAACTTACGAAAGATGAAAAAGATAGTCTACTTATTAAGTTCTTAGAAATTTATTGTGATACATCGCGCAACGACTGGTTTCCTCAGAAACAATTTGCGCAGCGATTATTTGTCGAATATGGAAGAAGTGAGGGGTATTTACCCGTAATTAAAGATGAATTAATTGCAGATTTAAATGCTATCAAAATTTCGGAAGAAATGTTTTTGGACGAAGGATTCAAAAAATCGGAGTTAAAAAAACAAACTTTAAGAGCCTTCAAAAGAAAATATATTAAAGTCTTTTTCGAAAACTCACAAGATATCGAAGCCTTTTTTGACGAAGAATACAAAAAACTATGAGCCTACAAACCGAACAAATATTAGAGAACCAATTAATTGAGCAACTGCAAAAGTTGGGTTATGGTCTGGTGAAAATTCCTGACGAAAAAACTTTAGTAGCGAACCTAAAAAATCAGTTAGAAAAACATAATAATATTCTGTTCAGCAAAAAGGAGTTCGAAAAGGTATTGAATATCCTTAGCAAAGGTTCGGTGTTCGAAAAAGCCAAAACATTACGCGAAAAACAGCACATTGTAAAAGACGATGGCGAAAACCTGTATTTCGAATTTCTGAACACCGAGCATTGGTGTCAAAACCAGTTTCAGGTTACGCAGCAAGTTACTGTTGAGGGCAAATACAAAAACCGTTACGATGTTACTTTGCTTATCAATGGTTTGCCTTTGGTTCAAATAGAGTTAAAACGCAAAGGTTTAGAGTTGAAAGAAGCATTTAACCAAACCAACCGTTACCAACGTCATTCGTATGGAGCAAACACCGGCTTGTTTCAATACATACAAGTATTTGTAATCAGCAATGGAGTAAATACTAAATACTACGCCAATAATCGCAACCAGTCGTTCAAACAAACTTTTTACTGGACAGACAAAGAAAACAAGCGACGAACCAATATCCTGAACGGTTTTCCAGGTGAATTTTTAGAGCCTTGTCACATTTCTAAAATGATTTGCAAATACGTGGTGCTGAACGAAACCAATAAAATACTAATGGTGTTGCGCCCCTATCAATACTATGCCGTTGAAGCATTAATAGACAGGGTAATGCACAGCAGAAAAAATGGTTATATATGGCATACCACAGGTTCGGGCAAAACCTTAACCTCGTTTAAAGCCAGCCAGATTTTAACCCGCTTGCCCAAGGTTAAAAAGGTGGTTTTTGTGGTCGACCGCAAAGACCTTGATTATCAAACCAACAAAGAATTTAACAGTTTCAGCAAAGGTTGTATCGATGGAACAGACAATACCAAAGAACTGGTAAAACAATTTGCTGACGATACAAAACTGATAGTAACCACTATTCAGAAATTAAATACTGCCATTAGCAAAAAACGCTATCTCCACAAAATGGAAAGCATGCAAGATGAGCGCATTGTTTTTATTTTCGATGAATGCCACCGCTCGCAATTTGGCGAAACCCATAAAAGGATAAATGCTTTTTTCAATAATCCGCAAATGTTTGGTTTTACAGGCACACCCATTTTTGCCGAGAATGCCGTTAAAAATGAATTGGGCAAACGTACAACTAAAGAATTATTTGGAAAATGTTTGCATAAATACGTAATAACCGATGCGATTAAAGACAGTAACGTTCTTAAATTTCTGGTTGAATACGTGGGCAAATATCGGCAAAAAGATACGAGCGAAAACAGTATCGATATTGAGGTGGAAGACATAGACACTAAAGAATTAATGGAATCGCCCGATAGGCTTGAAAAAATTGCAGATTATATTTTAGCCAACCATAGCCGTAAAACGCACAATAAAGATTATTCGGCAATGTTTTGCGTAAGCAACATCGAAACGCTAACAAAGTATTACGAGATATTTCAGAAAAAGAAAGAGGAAGGCAAACACAATTTACGCATTGCCACCATATTTAGTTATAACGCCAACGAAGACGATGCTGATGCCGATGGCTCTATTCCCGATGAATTGCCAATTGCTGCAGAACCTAAAGAAGCATATGGCTTTTCGGCTCATAGTCGTGAAAAACTGGATGAATACATTACACACTACAATAAAATGTATGGTTCAAAATTCTCGACCAAAGACAGCCAAACATTTTATAATTACTACAACGACATATCTCAAAAATTGAAAGACCGGGAGAAGAAACCCGAAAAACTAAAAAATCGGATTGATATTCTACTGGTTGTGAATATGTTTTTAACGGGTTTCGATGCAAAAAAGGTAAACACACTTTATGTTGATAAAAACCTGAAATATCACGGACTTATTCAAGCCTATTCGCGTACCAATCGAATTATAAACGAGCAAAAATCGCAGGGTAATATTGTGGTTTTCCGTAACCTAAAAAAAGTAACCGACCAGGCTATTACGCTATTCAGTAAAAAGGAAGCCATTGAAGAAATAATTATGCAACCCTACAAGGAGTATGTAATTAAATTCAATGCGGCATTTATCGAACTGCTAAAAATTGCCCCAACTGTTGATAGTGTAAACGGCTTAACAAGCGAAGACGATGAATTGAAATTCATTCAGGCATTCAGGGCTTTACTGCGTGTTAAAAATATATTGACCACTTTTTCAGATTTTAAGTGGGAAGACCTTTCGATGTCCGAACAACTTTTTAACGACTACCGGAGCAAATACCTCGATTTGTGGCAGAAAGTAAAATTCGACCATCAAAAAGAAAAAGTTTCCATTTTGAACGATGTGGATTTTGAATTGGAATTAATTCATCGCGACGAAATTAATGTAAACTACATCCTGAAACTTTTAGCCGATTTAAAAAATGCGACACAAGCGGAACAGGATAAAAAGAGGAAAGAAATTCTTGATATACTTTCGGGCGAAGCTCAACTACGCAGCAAGCGTGAGCTAATTGAAAAATTCATCCTCGAAAACCTACCCATTATTGATGATGCCGATAATGTACCCGAAGAATTTGAGAAATTTTGGAGCAAAGAACGGTTCTTCGTCAATTTTGGGGAACAAATTCCACAACTGTAACTGTTGTTAATTAATTGATATACAGGCAATAAGACAGCGATTTTCATCGTTAAATAGACATTGTTTTCGTATCTTTATGTAGTTGACAATCAATTACATATGCACATTAAACGCCTTGTTGATATTCCAAAAGTCAGAGTCTCGAATATTGAATTTAAACCACCAACTATACACATTTATGCATCATTGACCGGAAAGCGAGCAAAGTGTCCTGTATGTAAGAAATATAGTTATTCTGTACATGATCACTATGAAAGAACAATAACGGATCTACCTGTATTTTAGTATGATTCTATAATGATTTTGACGGTTCGAAAATTTAAGTGTCGCAATGATAATTGCAAGAGGAAGGTATTTACTGAGCAAAATGACAATATACTTCCTTATGCCAGAAGAACAGACAGGGTTACCAGATTATTGTCAGACATCGCAATTGAAATGTCAACTGGTACCGGACGAATGCTATCCGAAAAACTGTTGATTAATGTTAGTCGCTCGACTCTTACCCGGCTTGCTCATCAACAAATAATACCCCAAATAAAAAAACTAAAAGTAGTTGGGGTTGATGACTGGGCATTTCGTAAAGGTGTAAATTACGGAACGGTTTTAGTTGATATGGAAACGTCAAAACCCATTGACTTATTACCAACCAGAAACAGTGAAGATTTAAAAGCTTGGTTAAGAACTCACCCGGAAATTGAAACAATAACAAGGGATAGGGCTAGTTCATATTCATCTGCAATAGATTGTATTTGCCCTAATACAATTCAGATAGCAGACCGGTTTCACCTGTTAATGAACCTATCAGATGCCTTAGATATCTTCTTTAAAAGCATATCGCCTGAGATAAGTAAACTCTTTATAGATAAGACCACAGAAACGCTTAGCGACACTGAGGGAATCGCTCAGCAAAACTCAACCACGAACAAGACAATGAAGATGCCTGACTCACCCAAAAAGCCAGATTCCAGACAAGAGATTTTCAATAAGGTAAAAGAACTACAGTCGCAAGGCTTATCAAGAAGAAAAATTGGGAGAGACCTTGGTATTAGTAGGAATACTGTGAGGTTATACTTTGAGCTAGATGTTTTAATTCCGAAGTCCCATACGAAACAAACAAATATTGAGATGTTCTCCAATTACATCATATCCAAAATAAAAACGGATGGTTATACAAGTATCGAAATCATAAACGATATTCGTAAGATGAGATATACAGGCGGGAATACCCAGGCGTACGATTATATCTCTTTCCTTAAAAAGACAAATGAATCAACGGCATTGAGTTATGTTGAACAGCGGCGCAAACCAATTCCCTACGTCAAACGATTAAGTTCCCGAAAGCTTGCAAAGTATATTGGACTATCTCTCAGCCATATTGAAGATGCGGATGAAAGAAACTACATGCAAGTACTTTTTGAAAACATGCCCCTATTAACAAGAGTACGCACTCTTGTTAGGCAGTTCAAAGCAATGCTAAAAACAGGAGAAGGTCAAGTTCAGGAATGGATCAAATCAATTGAGAACTCCAAGGATAAACGAACTGGATTAAAGACTTTTGCAAGAGGGCTAAACGGGATATCAAAGCGGTTCAGAATGGAATCGAACTTAATTGGAGCAATGGACCTGTTGAAGGTCATGTTAATAGAATAAAAAGCATTAAACGACAAATGTATGGCAGGGCAAGTTTCGAGTTGCTCAGAAAGAAAATAATCCTATCTCAATCTGGGTAATTCCCCAAATGTGACGAAGAACCAAACCACTCCGAAATGAGCGGCACTATTCGAACCGAAATAGCCAGATGAAGCAATAACAGCAATAGAAAAAGATATTTTATCATTTAAGGATAAAATTGGAGAAGATGATAGTTTGCAAGTTATTCGACAAGAACTTGATGTACAATACGAAAAAGTTATTCCAAAGCAAAAAAGGACATTGTGTTTAGTAAAAGTATTGTTACGACTCAGCAGTAATTAATTTCTGATTAGCCAAACACGATAGGGCATCAAAAACATTATTTGAATTTTTGATTGTTGTGTCAATTACCGACCTGATAACTGCATAATGGTTGGCAAAATCGAATGATTTAAATTGGTTGGAGATTTTCATTTTTACCTTTGCATTCCTGATTGCCCTTTCCGAACCATTGTTGTCGGGCGGCACTTCCAAGTGATATAGGAAAGTTAAGATTGAATCCCGGTTTTTTATCAGCCGCCTTATAAATGCCCTAAGTTTTTTGTGTTTATCAGAATAGTCAATCCGTAATAATTCCGCTAATTGGTTTTCGAACCCTATTACTTTTTGGTTTGCCCCGAAATAATCTTCAACTGCCATTTGCTTCTTATAAGAAATGGCATCTTTAAAAACCTGCATTAACTTTGGCGACCAAGTGCAATTTAAAGCACCTTCAAAATTCTTCAATTCCCTCATTAAATGGGCAAGGCACAATTGTTTTGCTTTTGTGTTTATTTTCAATTGTGCGGGCAGGCTGTCCGACACATATATTGAAACCGGAAAACCATTGGAAAATGTTTCAATAATGCTATTGTACCCCCTACTGTAAGCCACCTTTATGAAAGTGTACAACGAATTTTGGAAAACCCAAAACCAGGCTTTATCCCCATCGATTTTTACACCTGACTCATCGCCGCCAACTACCTTTGATGTAGCTATCCTTTCTTTAATGGTTTCATAAACAGGTGCCGCTTTATTGCCCATCGAGCTTATGATATTATAAATAGTGCCTTCGCTCATCGATATATTCATAATGTCTTCCAAATACTTCTTTATCCTGTTCGATGGCATATATTGATATACCGACAGATAAGTTACCAAGGCTTGGATATTTGCCCCATACTGGATGTTTGCCTTTAAATGCGATGGCAAACTGCTTGTTGTTTGCATATTGCATTTACTGCACGTGCAACTATACGATTGGTGTTCTATAAATTTGGGCTTGATTGGGGGAACCACTACTTCTTGTTTTCTTTGGTGCAATTCAAAAATAGCATCAGCAGTAAACGCTTGTCCACATTGTTTGCAGTATTTTGGAGTGTATTTCTGGATTTCATCCGGCTTGTCGCCCATCTTCAGCGAACTCCCTTTATGACCTTTTTGCCCACCACTTTTCCTGTTCGATTTTTCCCTCAAATTGTGTTTGTTGGCACTGCCAAAATCTTGTGAACTTGGGGTGGAACTTGTGTTGCTGTTGCGGCTGTTTTTGAGCAACTGGATTTCTATCTGCAAATCCTTAATCAAAGATAGGGCTGCCGATAATTGTTGTTTCAACTCCTCGTATTCCCTTTTCGATATGGTTACTGTTTTTTCGATATCCCAAAGAAAATATTTAATAGTATTGGCTGGAGATTATTTGTTGAAATAATACTCACAATGTATTGTTAACTTTGCTGCTGAGTCGTAACAAAGTATTAACTGTTCTAATATTAGTTTTTTTAGTTACTGCATATTTGATTATTCACTTTGATAATATAAAGAATCTGATAAGCGAAACGAAACAAAGCAGTATTGCACCGTTTGATATTAAAAATCAGCAAACTAATGCTTGTGACAATATAGATACGATTGCACCATTCTCTCAAGACAGTATTTCAAAAGATACTATAAACAAGGACATTTATTGAAGTTGGAGAGTCATAGTATAGCGCTACTATTTTATTAAAACCTTGGGGGAAGGTTAGAAGATTATGGTAACATGCTATGTGATGACATAATCTTCTAATTCTTTCACTATGTTCGTATAACCGTTTTTGTTAAAGAGCTAACATTTTATCCATTCCTTGTAATTTCGCTGCGAGTTCATGCATGTCATGGCTAATCTTGCTATTGGTTATTCTGGCATAAATCTGCGTAGTTCGTATGTCTGTGTGTCCTAGCATTTTGCTAACTGTTTCTATTGGCACACCCCTGGCTAATGTCACCGTGGTTGCAAATGTATGACGAGCAAGATGGAATGTTAGATTTTTCTCAATACCACACAAATCAGCAATTTCCTTCAAATAGGAATTCATCCTCTGATTGCTTGAAACAGGCAGAACTTTATTATTGGAGCACTTGTCTTTATATTTGTTAATAATTAGTTTGGGAATATCTAATAGAAGAATATTTGATTCGGTATTTGTTTTCTGCCGTTTCTTCATAACCCAAAGCTCTCCATCAAATGAAGTTCTAATATTCTTTTCTTTTAGGTTTTTAACATCGATATATGAAAGTCCTGTAAAACATGCAAAAACAAAAATATCTTTGACTTGCTCTAAACGTTTAATGGAAAACTTTCTTTGCATAATAATGTTAAGCTCTTCCTGAGTAAGATATCCACGGTCAACTTTCTCTAAACGTATTTTATAATTCACAAAGGGGTCTGCATATAACCATCCATTGTTTTTTGCAAGTGTAGTGATATGTTTAAGTTGCCTCATGTATTTTGCTGTTGTGTTGATTGCACAATCACGCACTGTAAGCAGGTAAGTTTCAAAATCAGTTATAAAATTATGTTTGATTTCTTTTAAAGCAATATCTTCTATGTTGTATTGTTGCTTCATAAATATTGCCAGCTGCTTTCTTGTTCGTTCATATCTTACTGCTGCTGTTTTTGTAATCCCTTTGCCGATTCGTAATAACAAATCCTCATTGTGTTTTTTGAAAACTACCAGAAGCATTTGATTCTTTACGGTAATTCCAAGAAATGCATTTCTGATTTTTTCTGCCGAAACATGAAATTCACGTCTTTCGATATCTCTGTAATAATTGAAAAGTGATGCTTTCATTTCATCTAATGTAGCATTTAGCTGGTTTGCCTGAAAGGATTTGCCAATGGCCCTATTCATTTTTGTATCCCACATTTGTGGATTAACATTAAGCTTGGAGCTAAATTGAGTGTTCTCGCCATTCACTGTAATACGAACCATAATGCAAACTTCACCATCCTTGTTTACGTAATTCTTTCTTGCGTAAAACAAAATCTTAAATGTACTCTTCATAATTCTTAATTAATTGGTTATAAAACTAATTCAATTAAGCTACTTGTGAGAAGTCAAAATGCGACAGTTCAGAGACTTATGAAGGAAATCGTTACAGAAGGAAATGTAAATTACCTGTAACGATTTGGTAACGACTCTTTGTCTAAAATTGTCGTTTTAATGTCGTTTTCTTGTCTTATTGGGAAGTGAATAAAAAAAGAAAGATTCTGTAAAACAGTGTCTTACAGAATCTTTCTTAATTTGACCGTCAATTGTCATGTTGAAATTGAGGTCTCTGGCGGATTCGAACCGCCGTACGCGGTTTTGCAGACCGCTGCCTAGCCACTCGGCCAAGAGACCTTTTTTCTTTCGGAGTGCAAATCTAAGAATTTTTGCAATTCCCACAACACAATTTTTAAAGAATCTATTTTCGCAGGTTTTGCCACATCGAGTTTACATGCGCTCCTTCTTTGGTAGATTGCCAATTGTTCGCATTTGTTTTGGAAATTTTTGTTTTTGGATTTTCTCCTTCCAATAATTCTTTCTTTTTATTTTCAAAACGGTTCTTGTTTACACAGCCTTCGTTCAAATTGCTACTTCTAAAAAACATCCATTATCGATTAGTAATTTCTGTTTCGAATTTACGAATAAGATGTTTGGAAAATTAGATTAGAAATTATTTCAGATGCTCAGTTAAATATTTAATAACATGAGCACAGTGAATCATTCCCCCAATTTTTTTTGAGCTGGAGCAAAGGCGAAGGGAACTTCCCAATTAACTCATTCACAAATTTTCCCAAATGACCAATTCCTAATGACTTTTGTTCTTTTTTGAAAGTGTAACACTCACTTTTTCAATCTCACCTCCCATGGGCGGGTTCATCTTCGAAACTTTTATTTTGGCATTTTTAAGAGTTGGAAATCCAGAAAACAAGGCATTCAGAATTCGATTTGCTACATTTTCAAGCAAACGAGATTTAATAGTCATTTCTTTTTGAACGAGTGCGTAAACGGCCTGGTAATTTAAGGCATCATTTAAATCGTCAGAAAGGGCAGCTTTACTACAGTTTGTCTTCAATTGTAAATCGACAATAAAATCATTTCCAACAATCTGTTCTGCTTCAAAATGCCCGTGATAAGCGTAGAAATGCATTCCTTCAATTTCAATCAATCCCATTGTTTTTTTCTGCGAAATTAAGAATAAGTGATTAAAGGCGATAATATTTAGGGGTGTTAATCGTTCTCACAAATCATTTTTTAATTTTGTGCATAATTAACAGGGGTTAAAAACTGAAAAAATGACGGATAAAAATAATTCAATCGAGAATTCTGAGGTTCAAAAAAAAGCAAATTTTATCGACCTTCAAATTACAGAGGATTTAAAGCAGGGGAAAAATAGTAATCTTGTACATACACGATTTCCTCCCGAACCAAACGGATATTTACACATTGGTCATGCGAAATCTATTTGTCTGAATTTTGGAATTGGTGAAAATTTCAATGGTAAAACAAATTTGCGTTTCGACGATACCAATCCTTCGAAAGAAGAAACAGAATATGTAGATTCGATTATGGAAGATGTACGCTGGCTGGGTTTCGATTGGGAAGACCGTCTTTTTTACGCGTCTGATTATTTTGAAAAACTGCATGAATTTGCTGTTAAATTGATAATCAGTGGAAAGGCTTATGTTGACGATCAGAATGCGGAAATCATCAGCAATCAGAAAGGTACGCCAACTCGCCCGGGCATCGAGAGTCCGCACAGAAATCGTTCAGTTGAAGAAAATGTAGACTTATTTAATCGAATGACAGCCGGAGAATTTGAAGATGGAGCTCGGGTTCTTCGTGCAAAAATTGACATGTCATCGCCAAATATGCACATGCGAGATCCCATTGTCTATCGAATAATGAAAGCACACCACCACCGCACTGGTGATAAATGGTGTATTTATCCGATGTACGATTTTGCACACGGGCAGTGTGATTATTGGGAAGGAATTACCCATTCTATTTGTACCCTGGAGTTTGAAGTTCATCGCCCCTTGTACGATTGGTTTGTTGACCAGCTGCAAGAAACCGATTACAGACCGCGCCAAATTGAATTTGCCCGGTTGAATTTAACATATACAGTAATGAGCAAACGCAAATTGCTCGAATTAGTTAAAGACGGACATGTTAATGGCTGGGACGATCCACGGATGCCCACAATTTCGGGATTACGCAGACGCGGTTATACTCCCGAGTCAATACGTAATTTTTCTGAAAAAATTGGGGTGACAAAAGTGAATGGAATGATTGATGTTTCTCTGTTGGAGCACAGTGTAAAGGAACATTTAAATAAAACGGCTCAGCGAGTTATGGGGGTTTTAAATCCGTTAAAGGTTGTGATTACCAACTATCCCGAAAATCAATCGGAAGAATTGGATGCTGTAAATAATCCGGAAGATCCGGAAATGGGAACCCGAAAAGTTCCATTCTCGCGTGAACTTTATATCGAGCGCGACGATTTTATGGAAGACCCACCGCGAAAATTTTTCCGTTTGGGGCCAGGACGCGAAGTACGTTTGCGTTACGCCTATTTTATAACTTGTAATGATGTAATTAAAGACGAAAACGGTGAAATAACGGAATTGCATTGTACTTACGACCCGGCTTCGAAAGGTGGAAATTCGCCTGACGGAAGAAAAGTAAAAGCAACATTGCACTGGGTTTCTGTTGAACATGCAGTGAAGTCGGAAGTTAGACTTTACGACAGATTGTTTAACGATGAAAATCCGGATGGGCATAAGGAAACAGATTTTAAAGAATTTATGAATCCCGATTCTTTGCAAGTTCTGCCAAATTGTTACATCGAACCGTTTGTAAAAGATGCCAAACCTCTCGACCATTTTCAATTTGAACGCTTGGGCTATTTTAATTTCGATATCGATTCATCCAATGAAAAACCGGTATTTAACCGAACGGTACAACTACGTGATTCGTGGGCAAAACAACAACATAAGAAATAGTAGCAAATAGTACATTCCAAAAATATTGATTTACGGCAGAATGTCTTTCAGTTACCAATTTAGTTCCTCTTCAATTAAATCAATTGTGGGCTCAAGATAAGTAATAGGTTCGGTTCGACGGAATTGAATTGTTTGAATAGCCTTTCTTTTTGGGAAATACATTCTTTTTACCGACACATTTCACATGTTAACCGAATGTTAAGCCCAATTCTTATTGTGGTTTTCATACATTTGGTCTGCAATCTTAAAAGTGATTTATTATGAACAAAGAACCACGGAAAGACAATTCTAAACTAGTTTTAGCTTTTATTTTAATTGGTGTTGGAGTTTTATGGGCACTTAAAACAATTGGAATTCATTTTGAATTTCCTCAATTTGTATGGGAGAATGTATTTTATCCATTGCGCCATGTTTTTCGTAATATTGGTCATTTTATCTTTTCGTGGCCTATGATATTCATTGTAATAGGAGGCGTATTACTTGCAGGAAAACGGTCGGTCGGTTTGGTTTTTGTTATTGTTGGAGGAATATTTATTTTACCAAAATTATTCTTTTTCCCCGGGCTAACAATCTCTTTCGCACTTCCGGTTTTATTAATTGGAATTGGAGTGGCCATGGTTGCACGAGTTATATAAATAAGTTTAAAATTTTTAAAATATACTTTTGAAATTGTAAAATTCAAAAAAAATGGAAAAGCACATCGCACCAAACAAAAGAATATATTTCGGGATATTTCTAATTGCTCTCGGAGCTTTTTGGATATTGGAAAGATTGAATATAATTCCCGATTTCTGGGATGATGTTTTAATCTCGTGGCAAATGCTATTAATAGGCATCGGGATTTTTTCTATTATCGGGGGGAATAAAACATCGGGTACAATTCTTATTGTAATTGGTGGTTTTTTTCTGGTTCCCGAAATTGTAACAATACCTTATGAATTAAGAAGAATTGGCTGGCCTTTATTGATTATTGGGATTGGAGTGGTTCTTTTAATTACACACGGACGTAAAAGACCCCAGGAGCCACCAATTGCTGAGTCGGGCAAACGGGGAATGGATTATTTCGATGACTTTGTAATTTTTGGCGGGAGAGAAGTTTTTGTGGATTCGCAGAATTTTTACGGAGGAAAAACGACCTCTATTTTTGGGGGCGCCGAATACGATTTTCGCCAGGCAAACCTTTCTCAAAATGGTGCTGTAGTTGATTGTGTGAGTATTTTTGGCGGTTGCGGTTTTAAAGTGCCACCCGATTGGACTGTTAAAAACGAAGTGACTGCAATTTTTGGTGCTTTTTCAGATAAACGTGGTTCAACTCTAAGTCAAATTGTATCCAACCCTTCAAAAACAATGGTTATAAAAGGATTTACAGCCTTTGGAGGAATTGAAATAAAGCATTTCTAAAATGGATTTTAGACACCCCTTTATAACTAATCCTCGACTTGCAATATTCTATGCTATTTTTTGGGGAGTTGCTGCTACTGCTAATATTCTGATTTTGACGTTTGTGAATGGAGTAGATTTTACAATCGCATTAGTTGAAGTGAGCTCCTTTCTTGTTTCGTATGCACTTGTAGGTACCGCTATCTGGTATGTAATTAAATACAGTACACTGGAAGATAACAGTGTTTACCGCATTCTTACTGCACATACAATTGCTGCTTCTATCATTGTTTTTATTTGGATGTATTTGGGTGTGGTTATTATTAAACTGCTTCATCCTGATGTGGAACATTGGATGAAAAGAGGTATGGTTAATCGCATTTTTGCCGGGTATGTGCTTTATGCTATTTATGTGATTTTCTTCTACGCCGTAAATTATTATCAAGGTTTTAAAGAGAAAGTGCGAAATGAAGGGGAGTTAAAATCGCTTGTTAAAGAAGCAGAATTACATGCTTTGAAATCACAAATTAATCCACACTTTCTTTTTAATAGTTTAAATAGCATTTCATCGCTTACAATGACAGACCCGGCAAAAGCACAGGAAATGGTAATTAATCTTTCTCAATTGATGAGATACTCTTTAAAACATAACCAAAAAGAAAGAGTAAGTTTTCAGCAAGAATTGGAGAATAATAAACTCTATTTACATATTGAAAAGGTGCGGTTTGGTAGTAAATTAAACCCGATTTTTGAAATTGAAGAAGGTTGTTTGAAAGCAGAAATTCCAAATATGATTTTACAACCTTTGTACGAAAATGCCATTAAATATGGTGTTTATGAAGCAACTGAACCTGTTGATATTATAACACATTGTAAATGCGAAAAAGAGGTTTTGGAGATTACTATTAGTAATACTTTCGATTCTGATGTTGTAAGTAAAAAAGGGGAAGGAATTGGTTTGAGGAATATTCGGGATCGTTTGCAAATTATTTTTGGAAATCCATATTTATTGAAAATTAGTGATAATAAAAAAGAATTTACAGTAACTTTAACCATCCCACAAAATTTAAAATAGTATGTCGGAAAAATTGCGCACAATAATAGTTGAAGACGAAGAGTTAGCAAGGAATCTAATGAAAACGTTTTTAAGCGATAATGATAAAATTGAAATTATTGCTGAATGTGAGAATGGTTTCGAAGGGATAAAAACAATTAATGAATTGAAACCTGATTTGGTTTTTTTAGACATCCAAATGCCAAAAATTACAGGTTTTGAATTGCTTGAATTGCTGGAACACAAACCTCAGATTATTTTTGCAACAGCATACGATCAATACGCATTAAAAGCTTTCGAATTTAACGCAGCCGACTATTTGTTAAAACCCTATTCAAAAGATAGATTGTTCGAAGCGATAGAAAAAGTGGCTGTAAAAATTGAAAATGAAGGATTAATCTCTGATGTAGCAGAGAGAGTAAGCAATTATCCAAGAGAAGAATTTTTAGATAGAATTGTGGTAAAAGACCGCCACAAAATTCATATTATTCCGGTCGACCAAGTGCGTTATATTGAGTCGATGGACGATTATGTAATGATTTATACAAAAACAAGTCGGCACATGAAACAAAAGACGATGAAATATTTTGAAGGTGTGTTAGACTCAAAAAACTTCGTTCGCATTCATCGTTCGTACATTGTTAAAGTCGACGAAATACACGAAATTCAACAATACGAAAAAGAATCTTACGTGGTTATCCTGCACGATAAAACCAAGTTAAAAGTAAGCAAAACAGGCTATAAAAATTTAAAGGTTGTTTTGAATTTTTAAGTCTTTTTCTCTTCCTATATTTAGCACTCCCTTATTTGTCATTCCTTATTTATTTCTTTTTATTTTCTTGCTTTATTTAAAATCTTATTGGAGTATATTGGTAGTTGATAAAGGGGAATAAAGTTGATTTATAAAAACTGTGATTGCTAGCTAAATATTTTTTTTATGTTTGTGATAAATGTCCTGTTTGCCCAGCGAATTCCTTTGTATTTTTTCCGCTTGTTTTTAAACCAACTAAAGTTTCAGAAAAATTAATTCATAAAAAAATACGATGAGAAAATTTGTTTGGGTATTTATTGTAGTTCTTCTTTCGGCAACAGTTGCTTTTGCGAAAAAGAAAGACGAAGAGAAAAAAGAGGAAGAAAAAGCGTTTATCAGCAGTAGTTTGGTGAGTGGCTTGAAGTTCCGGAGTATTGGTCCGGCTTGGGCGAGTGGAAGAATTGCCGATTTCGCAGTGAATCCGAAAAATACAAAAGAGTTTTATGTGGGCGTTGCCAGTGGTGGCGTTTGGAAAACCACAAACAACGGTACTACCTGGAAACCTGTTTTTGATAAATATGGAACATATGCCATTGGCATTGTGGAGCTCGACCCAAATAATCCGAATGTAGTTTGGGTTGGAACAGGCGAAAATAATCACCAACGTGCTTTGGGTTATGGCGATGGTGTGTATAAATCGTTGGATGGTGGAAAGTCGTTTAAAAATATGGGTTTGAAAGACAGTCGTCAGATTGGTGGAATTGTTATCGATCCTGGAAATTCGAATGTGGTTTATGTGGCGTGCGAAGGTTCTGCGTGGGGACCGGGCGAAGAACGTGGTTTGTATAAAACCACCGACGGTGGGGAAACATGGGCAAAAGTTTTAGAGATTAGCGAAAATACAGGGGTGAACAACATCGTAATGGATCCTTGTAATCCCGATATTTTATATGCAACATCAGAACAACGTCGTCGTACTTCATTTACAAAAATTGGTGGTGGACCTGAATCTGCAGTCTATAAATCGACAGATGCCGGGGCTAACTGGAGAAAAATTATGGAAGGTTTGCCAAAAGCAGATATCGGCGGAATGGGAATAGATGTTTCGCCTGTTGATGCAAATGTGGTTTATCTGATTATGGAGGCTGCCGAAGACAAAGGAGGTTTTTACCGATCGATGGACAAAGGCGAAAGCTGGAATAAAATGGGCAGTTACCATTCAAGTGGTCAGTATTACAACGAAATTGTATGCGACCCAAAAGATATTGACAAAGTTTATTCAACCGAAACTGTTTCGAAAGTTACTGTGGACGGTGGAAAAAATTGGACGAACATTAGTACTGATGGTCGCCATGTTGACGATCATGCCATTTGGATTGATCCTTCGGATACCGAACATTATATAATTGGCGGCGACGGTGGGATTTATGAAACATGGGACGCCGGTTCAACTTTCGACTTTAAAGAAAATTTGCCTGTAACACAGTTTTATCGGGTTCATGTGGATAATGCTGAGCCATTTTACAATGTATATGGCGGAACCCAAGATAATAATTCGATGGGAGGTCCATCACGAACAACCAGTCGCAGTGGTGTAATTAACGACGAATGGTTTGTGACTTTGGGTGGAGATGGATTCTGGGCAGCAACCGAGCCAAATAATCCCGACATTGTTTATACCGAATATCAGTATGGAAACATGTCGCGTTACGACAAAAAAAGTGGCGAGCGAATTAGCATTAAACCAAAAGAACGCAAAGGGGAATTGACCTATAAATGGAATTGGAATACGCCAATGTTAGTGAGTCCGCATAAAGGAACTCGTTTGTATGTGGCTGCCAATAAAATTTTTAAAAGCGACGATCGGGGAAATACTTGGAATGTTATCAGCGATGATTTAACTGCGCAAATTGACAGAAACAGCATTCCGGTTATGGGGAAATACTGGCCGGCTGATGCAGTATCTAAAGATGTTTCTACATCGCAATGGGGTACTATAGTTTCGTTAGATGAATCGAAAATTAAGGAAGGCCTGCTATATGCAGGTTCCGATGATGGTGTAATTTCTGTTACTGAAAATGACGGTGGTGATTGGATACAGGTGAAATCGTTCGAAGGAGTTCCGGAATATACCTACGTTAGTGATTTATGTGCCGACCGTTTTGATGAGAATGTGGTTTATGCAACATTCGATAATTTGAAACGTGACGATTTTAAACCTTATGTTTATAAAAGTTCGGACAAAGGTAAAACATGGATCTCTATAATTGGAAATCTTCCCGAAAACGGAACGGTTCATACCATTGCACAGGATTTTATTCGTCCTGAATTGCTTTTTGTGGGAACTGAATTTGGAGCTTTCTTTACCATCGATAACGGTGCAAATTGGGTGCAGTTAAAGTCAGGTTTACCAACCATTGCCGTTCGTGACATCACAATACAGGAGCGTGAAAGTGACTTGGTTATTGCAACTTTCGGACGTGGATTTTATATTATGGATAATTACAGTCCCTTACGTGAAATTTCTGCCGAACTGGAAAATACAGATGCCGCAATATTCCCAATTAAAGATGCTTTGATGTTTGTTCAAACCAGTGGTAAAAGCAATCAGGGGAGTACCTATTTTACGTCAGATAATCCTGAATTTGGCGCTACTTTTACTTATTATTTAAAGGAGGCTCCAAAAACGAAAAAGCAGCTGCGCAAAGATGCGGAGAAAGAATTGTTTAAGGAAGGACAACCCATCCCTCAGCCAACCTGGCGAGAAGTGGATTTGGAAGGAAAAGTGGAAAAGTCGCATTTGATTTTTACAATTTACGATGCAAGCGATAATGTAGTTCGTCAGTTAACTACTTCGCCAACGAAAGGGATAAAACGGATGAATTGGGATTTGCGTTATTCAATGCCAACAAGTGTGAGAGTTAGTGGAAGTTTTACTCCGGTTCCAAGTGGTAGCAGAAGAGGTCGTCGTGGCGGCGGCGGTGGCTTTCTTGCTATGCCCGGAACGTACAAAGTGGGTTTAAAAATATGGCACGAAGGTGAATTAACCAATTTGGTCGACCCGGTTGAATTCAATTGTAAAAAGCTAAACAATACAACTTTACCTGCCAAAAACTACAAAGAGAATGTTGAGTTTGCTCAAAAAGTGAGTAAACTGGCCATTGCGGTTGTGGGAACCGGAAGACTGATTGGTGAAACAACGTCGAAAGTAGAACACATTAAACAAGCTATTTATTCAACTTCGGGTGCAAGTCAGGATTTGATGGATAAAGCGCGCGCTTTGGGCAAAGAGCTGGAATTACTCGACTTTAAAATGAATGGTACAGAAGCTAAAGCCAGTGGTGAAGAAGTTCCACCTGAACAGGTTGCTTTAAACGATAGACTGGGAAATAT
This sequence comes from uncultured Maribellus sp., assembly GCA_964476535.1. Classification (GTDB taxonomy): domain Bacteria; phylum Bacteroidota; class Bacteroidia; order Bacteroidales; family Prolixibacteraceae; genus Draconibacterium. The sequence continues at coordinate 2,816 of CAYZBC010000055.1, read as the reverse complement.
TACTTTTACTCATATGGGATCTACAAGTGGGATTACTTCAACGGAAAAACAAAGTTACGAAATTTTAAAAACGGAATTTCCACCAGTTTTGGATGCATTAAAACGTATCGTAGAGAACGATATTCCAGCATTGGAAACTGAACTGGATAGAATGGGTGCTCCATGGACTCCAGGTAGAATGCCGGTTTGGAAAGAGTAGAAGAAATAATTAGCTTTCGCAACCAGCTTATGCTTATTGCATTTTACTATTCACATGGTGACTGATGCTATGTGAATAATTTTAAGGATGCCTTCTGTAAAAATTTAAAAAATACAGGAGGCATCCTTTATCGATTTTATAAAGTCAATTTTAATTTGCTTTTTGCAGCATTCTATAAATGGTTGATTTTCCAATTCCCATTTTGGATGCAACCAACCTAACATTTTGGTTGTATTTATTTAAAAAATACAAAATAATCTCGCGGTTATATTCATCCAATGTTTTTTCGGTTGCTAACAGGTTTTGAATGTTATCTTCCACATTCATGTTTAAATGTGTTGGTTTAATTACATCACGCGACGCCATAACACACGCCAATTCCATTACTGCTTTTAGCTCGCGAATATTACCTGGATAATTGTACGAAAGTAGCGCTTGTTTAGCCTCGTTTGAAAGTGTTTTTTGTTCCATATTATTTTCTCTGCAAAATTCATCAATAAAGAATTTAGCCAATAAAATAATGTCATTTCCGCGTTGGCGTAGAGGTGGAACTTCTATGGGCAGTCCCAATAATCTATAGTATAAATCTTGTCTGAATGTGCCTTCGTTAACCAATGTGGCTAGATTTTTATGCGTGGCGGTAATTATCCTCACATCCAATGGAATTATTTCAGAACCTCCTAGCCGTACAACTTCTCGCTCCTGAAGAACACGTAATAGTTTGGCTTGTGTATTTAAGTTAAGGTCGGCAATTTCATCTAAAAAGAGGGTTCCTCCATTGGCCTGTTCAAATTTCCCCAGCTTTATAAAATCTGCTCCTGTAAATGCCCCTTTTTCATGTCCAAAAAGTTCACTTTCAACCAATCCTTCCGGGATAGCAGAAACATTTACTGCAACAAAAGGTTTGCTGCTACTTTTCGAATTGTAATGAATGCCTTTGGCAACCAGTTCTTTTCCAGTTCCGGTTTCCCCCGAAACAGAAACTGAAATATTGGTTTGAACAGCTTTCTCCATTAAATCGAAAACATGATCAATTTCACGGCTGTTACCTTTTATCAGGTTTTTAAAATTGAATTTTTCTTTAATTGCACTTTTTAATCGTAAATTTTCAGTTGTTAATTGGTCTGTTTTGTAGATGTTTTTAATAATATTATTTAATTTCTCACGGGTATCCGGGGCTTTCATTATATAGTCGTAAGCTCCGTTTTTCATTAAATTAATGGCCGTATTTATATTTTCCTGTGCAGAAATAACAATAACATGTGCGGCAGGCAATTCTTTCTGAATTTTTTCCAAAACATCCTGTCCAGTCATGTCGGGCAGTGTATAGTCCAGTGTAATTACATCAGGTTTTTCATGCAGACAATTAATAAAGTCAGTCCCATTGTGAAAAACCCTAACATGGTAATCTTCGTCAACCAACTGTTTTTTAAGTATTTTTGCATAAAGTACATTGTCTTCTACAATGAATACTTTGTACTGAATTTTGTTCTTTAAATTAGCCATAATTTGTATTTAGAGGACATAAATATAGCTAATCTGAGGAAAAAAACAATGATTTTGTCTCAAAATAGGAAAAATCAGGTTGTTTCTTCCCAATTTTAAAAAAAGTTAAAAAGACAGTTTTTAGTTCCGCTAAAATTTATATACAATTTTTTGAAGTACTTTTGCCAAATGAAGGTGTACTTTTAACTTGATTTCTTTTCCGATTTTTGTATTCATACTGTCGAATGAATGTCTGCCTGGCAGCACATCAAAATTCTCATAATCAAAAGATTTACCTTCTACTTTAAACGATATTATTATATGTTCCACTTCCAAAACATCAACATCATTGTTGTTTGTGTGAATTAGAAGCGGAGTTCCATCAAACTTTCCGGTATTCCAGACGGGCGACTTACGTCGATATTTCGGTCCATTGTCGTTAGTATTTTTCCCAATATGGTATTCTGCTTCGTATAAATCTCGGTAATTTTGTTCACGGTAGCTTATACGTACAATTAAATCGTTAACCGGAACTTCGGCCAAAGCCACCGGGTAATCTTTCGGATGATAAAAATATTTATCAGACAATTGAACCGCTATGACTTCAGCCAACAATCCCAATTCGGTTTTTATTAATAAAACCATCGTTTTTAATTATGTAATTATGACTGTCGAATACAATCTCATTTTTAATAATCAGTAATCAATTTTTTCATTATGACCTTTTCCATAGTAGGTGCTACCTCTGTATTAGGAGGCCACAATTACTTAGCCATGACCTGTCAGTTCGCGAATAATATGTGGATGATAAGTGGTTAAATCAGCATGTACTCCACCATGTGGCAAAACTAATAACGGGTACTTCTTCGATAAATCTATGTTTTCAGTTTGCGCCTGAATAAATTCTGAATAAAGGAAAATGATTGGAATGAGAAGTACTTGCTTTTTTGAAAAGATTAGTTTAGTTCAAATTTGTATAAATAAATAATGGTTGAATATTAGTTTGAAAATCAAATCTATTAGTAATTTTATAGGTGTAAAAAATCTTATAATAAAATGAAGTACAAAGCATTCCATAAATTATCGTACGGTTTATATATTATTGCAACTGAATTCGATGGGAAAAAGGCGG
>CAYZBC010000054.1:3086-21855 GCA_964476535.1 uncultured Maribellus sp. | reverse complement strand
AATAAAAATATACAACAGAATAGCAGCGGTACTGGTTTTTATCGGCTTGCCAATATTGTTTTGGGCATTGGGCGATGTTCCTAAACGAATTGTGCTAAAAGAGGCCCTTTCGATACTTACACTTGTCGCATTTTCGTTAATGCTGATGCAGTTTTATTTAGCACGTAGTAATCGGAAAATTTTAAAAGAACACAAAATGAGTAGGGTCGTAAAATGGCATAAAGTTGTCGGCTATATTTTTGTGCCAGTTCTTTTGCTACATCCCTTTTTTATAGTGTTACCACGCTACTTCGAATCGGGTATCGAACCTAAAGATGCATTGCAAACAATGCTTACTTCTTTCGAAAGTTTGGGTGTTGTGCTCGGAATGATTGCTTGGGTTTTAATGCTGCTAATTGGGCTTACTTCAATGTTCCGCAAGCTACTTCCATTTTCATATAAAACATGGCGAATAATACATGGTGTTTTATCTATTGCATTTGTGATAGTGGCCACTTGGCATGCACTTAATTTAGGTCGTCATACCGATAATGCAATGTCGGTATATATACTAATTGCTGCTGGCGTAGGTGTACTGCTTTTGCTAAAAACATACTTTTCAAAAACCACTAAAACTTCTCAAAAAGCTTAATATGAATTATTCAAAAAGAAAAAAAGATATTTCGCGCCGTCATTTTTTGGGAATGGCAGCCGGAACAGCAGGAGCTGCTGTACTAGGCACATCAGCAATGTCGGGTTGGGCACAAAACCCAGATGCACTTAAAACTACGGTATTAAGCGAAAGCGAATACGAAACTGATGTATTGGTGATTGGTGGCGGAATGGCAGGTTTATTTGCCGCCGTAAAAGCACACGATGCTGGAGCAAATGTTATGATGGTTTCAAAAGGGCGACTCGGCTCTTCGGGCCAAACACCTTTTGCCAAAGGTATTTTTGCTTACGACAAAGAAAATGAAGATATGAGCCTTGATGCTTTTGTTGAGCAAGTTTCAGCATCGGCATTGGGAACAAATAATGCGGTTTATACGCGACAAATGGCAGAACACTCACTGGCACGTGTTCAGGAATTGCGCGAGTGGGGATTCTTTGATTCGCCTTTGTACAATAAATCATTTAGCAAACCCATTACCGAACGTAATATTCCTTTGGTAGAAAGAGTAACCATTACACACCTCATAAAAGAAAACGGAAAAATTGCTGGAGCTGCTGGCTTTAGTATCGACGATAAGAAAGTACATTTCTTTAAAGCTAATAGTGTTATTTTATGCACTGGTGCAGGTGGTTTTAAACCCAATGGTTTTCCTATTTGCGACCTCACTCACGACGGTACAATTATGGCCTACAACATTGGCGCAAAAGTTACCGGCAAAGAGTGGAACGATGGTCACCCTGGGCAAGCAACAAATGCCGCCGCCTGTTTCGATGGTTGGCATGGTATGTTCGAACGTAAACCAGGTGTAACAGGAACCGGAATTAGACATGATTTAGGTGTTGATATAAATTACAAAGCATACAAAGGTGGCAACCCTGTTTCGATGGGCGGACCCGGAGCTGGTGGAAGTTCGAATATTGTAGGAGGTCCATTTGTTCCCGAGATGTTTAAAAGAGGTGCTCACCCAAGTGGTGGCGAAGGTCCAAGAGGCGAAGGCCGACAGCGCCCAGAAGGCGAAAGACGTGGACCTCGAAAAAGTGGTGGCGGACCAGAAGAAGGTGGGGCTCCTCCGGGAATGGGCGGAACTTCAGTTGGTGGTTCTTCTGCCGGAATGGCGATTCACAAGTCGGAAGGTTTGGTGCCTATTAACGAAAAATGTGAATCGAATATTCCAGGTTTGTATGCAGCTGGTGATGCTTTAGGTTCGTACATGGCCGGAGCAATTTATACGCAAATTGGTTCGTCTTTAGCGGGTTCTGCCGTGCAAGGTGCAATTGCTGCCGAAGCTGCTGCTAAATATGCGAAAGGTCTTGACAGACCTGTTATTTCTCAAACAAAAATGGATGAAATTCAGGATGAAATATTGGCTCCTTTAAAACGAGAATCGGGTTATAGTCCGGCATGGGTAACACAAACTTTGCAAGGAATTATGATTCCGAATTTTATCATCTACGTAAAAAAAGAAAACTTAATGCGTGCTGCTTTGGCTTATATTGAAGAGTTGCGCGACCACCATATGCCAATGCTTAAGGCTGCCGACATGCACGAATTGCGCTTGGTGCACGAAACCCGTAATATGATTATTAGTGCCGAAATGAAATTGAAAGCTTCGATAATGCGTACTGAAAGCCGTTGCAGTCATTATCGTTTAGACTATCCTGAATTGGACAATGAAAACTGGCAAGCCTGGATTAATATCTTTAAAGGTGAGGATGGTACTATGCAATTCGAAAAACAACCATTTGGCACCTGGCCAACAAACAACAAAAGTTCGATATAACATTAACACACAGATATATGAAAATATTTACACAAACAATATTTTTAATCATTTCAATATTAACGCTTACATTTTGCACTGGTAAAAAGAAAAACGAATCAGTTGCTTTGTCAGAGCAAACTCACGGTAAATATGCAAAACCCAACTATTCGATTGTTTTTCCAAACGATATAGTAAACCGTATTGATATTAAAATCGACCAAAATAATTGGAATGAAATGATGGTTGATTTAAAATCCAATATTGGTTCTTCCGATCGAACTCCTGCTAGGCATGGAAATACTAATTATCGAAAACCGGGAATGAATCAAGAAAATGCGTCTAAAAATCCTCATCAACACAGAAATCATGAAGGTCCGCCTCCGGGAGGTAAGGGATTGCACCCCGGGATGGAAAACAACAGCCTTCATCTGCCAAACCAGCAACGAAGAATGGGCCCGCCACCCGGAGGAATGCCGGGTGGCACACCTTATGAACCAATTTGGGGGTATTGCGATATTCACTTTAACAATCAACAATGGCCTAAAGTAGGAATTCGTTTTAAAGGAAATTCCAGTTTACGATCGGCTTATCAATCCGGTATAAATAAATTGTCGTTTAAACTCGATTTCGAACAATTTGAGAATGAATTTCCTGAAATAGAAAACCAACGGTTTTATGGATTTAAACAACTCAACCTCAAAAATAATTACGACGATAAGTCTTTCGTTCGCGAAAAAGTAGCATCCGATTTATTTGCCGATTTTGGATTGGTATCGCCAAAGACCTCTTTTTGCCAACTTTTTGTTGATTACGGTGATGGCCCTATATATTTTGGATTGTATACTTTGGTTGAAGAAGTAGACGACACGGTTATTGAGACAGGATTTTCGTCCGAAAACGGGAACCTTTATAAACCTGAAGGCAGAGGTGCTACCTTTGCAAAAGACAGTTTCATAGCCACGGATATGAACAAAAAAACCAACCGGAAATCAAAAGATTATTCTGATGTTCAACTCTTAAATACAGTAATAAACAGTTCGTTGCGAACTGAAAACTACGAACTTTGGAAAACCCAACTCTCAGAAATTTTTGATGTGCCGGTTTTTTTAAAATGGCTGGCGGCAAATACTGTAATGCAAAACTGGGATACCTACGGTAGTTCAATTCATAATTATTATCTGTACAACAATCCTTCAACCAATAAACTTGTTTGGATTCCATGGGACAACAACGAAGCTTTTCAAAAAGGTAAAATGCGAGGCGCTCCTTCGCTATCGTTTGACGAAATTGGTGAAGACTGGCCTTTAATCAGATATATTCTGGATGATAACGATTGGCAGGCTGAATATAAAATAAACGTTTCGGAATTTGCCCATCATACTTTTGCCCCGGAAAAAATGAACGAAATTTATTCGAACTATCAGCATCAACTTACTAATTACGTAATTGGCGAACAAGGCGAAAAACCAAAATATACTTTTTTAGAAAACGAATCGGACTTTACCGAAGCTATCGATTTCTTAAAACAACACGTAATCGAAAGAAAAACTGCTGTTCAGGAATTTCTAAATAAATAAAAATACGTAGGTTTGAAATAATTATACTTTGCAAGCAAAAAAATGAACCATTCAATAAAAATAAAAAGAGGAGAATCCATCGTATATCTTGTTCTGTGGTCGGTTATTCTTTTAATGCCCGTGTTTATTTCCAACACCGACTCGGGGATCGATTGGACAAGAGTGACACACGAATGGATACGGTTTTTGCCCTTCTTGATTGTTTTTATGGTTCACAATTATCTGTTGTTCCCTCAATTTTTTATTCAGAAAAAACGAGTTCTATATTTCTCGCTCACGCTATTATTAATATTGTTAGCCGGTTTTTTTGCCGATTTTATTGGTGATTTCTTTAATGTAATCCCAACTGAATCCATGCAAATGCCACCCCATGGACAAATGCCGCCTTTTGGAAACGAAATACCACCTTTAGGTGAGGGAAATCATATGGGACCAAATCAACCGGGGGCACGACCATTTCACCGCTTAATAATGAATAATGTATTGGTATCCATTTTAGTAGTTGGTTTTAATGCAGCCATTAAAGTTACCGTAATCTGGCAGGCAGAAGAACAAAAAAACAAAGATCTGGAAAAAGAAAAGTTACAGACCGAACTGGCGTTTTTGAAAAATCAGGTGAGTCCACATTTTTTTATGAATACCCTAAATAATATTCATGCTTTAATCGATATAAATTCGGAAGATGCTAAAGAATCGATAATTAAACTGTCGAAATTAATGCGGTATTTGTTGTACGATTCAGAACAAGGAAAAACAACCCTGGCAAAAGAAATCGAATTTATAAAAAGTTATGTTGATTTAATGAAATTGCGTTTTACCGAACAAGTCTTGGTCAAACTTTCATTTCCTGAATCGGTACCCAATATTAAAATTCCACCCATGCTTTTTACTTCGTTATTAGAAAATGCATTTAAACATGGCGTAAGTTACCAGACAGAATCATTTATTGAAATAATAATGAATTCAACCCAGGAGTATTTATTTTTCAAAATTAAAAACAGCAAACAGGATTCAAGCAACGGATTGGATGAAAAAGGGGGAATTGGATTAGAAAACCTGCGAAAAAGACTGGATCTGATCTATTCAAAAAGCTATTCTCTCGTTCAGAATGAAAGCGAAACAGCGTTCGAAATAAATATTAAAATTCCGCTAAATGAATCTTAAATGTATTGCGATTGACGATGAACCACTGGCACTTCAACAAGTAGCTAGTTATATTCAGAAAATCCCCTTTTTAGAATTGGTGGGTCAATGCTCCAGCGCATTTCAGGCATTAGAATTATTGGAAAATCAACAAGTGGATTTAATGTTTTTGGATATCAACATGCCCGATTTGAATGGTCTGGAGTTTGTAAAATCGTTAACACAAAAGCCACTTCTTATTTTTACAACTGCTTACAGCGAATACGCGTTGGAAGGTTTTAAAGTGGATGCACTCGATTATTTGTTAAAACCCTTTTCATTTGCCGAGTTTTCGAAAGCAGCCGGAAAAGCCCGCACCCAGTTTGAATTAATGCAAAATGCACCCAAAAAGCTGGAAAGCAACAATAAATTTCTATTTATAAAATCGGAATATAAACTGTTGCGTGTTAACTTAAACGACATTCTGTTTATTGAAGGGATGAAAGAATATGTGCGCATTCATATTACCGGGCAAAAACCGATTATGACCTTATTAAGCATGAAATCGTTAGAAGCAAAATTACCGGAAAACAAATTTATGCGTGTACATCGTTCGTACATTGTAAATCTTGAAAAGGTTACCACCGTTGAACGATTAACCATTGTTTTTGAAGATAAAAACAGAATCCCGGTTTCAGATAATTACAAAGAAAAATTCCAGGCATTTCTTGAAAGTAAATTTATGGGGTAGCATTCATTCTTTCCTGAGATTAAAATTTCCAACGCATTAAGACCCACAAATCATCGCCCAATTCCCACCATTTATCAATATTAGAGCGTGCAACAGAATTGGAATAGTCGGTGAGAAATTCTCTACACAATTGAGTTACTTCTCCATTTTTTGCATTCTTATTGTCTTGTTTCAGCAAGTCCAAAGCTCTCTCTTCGATGTAATCAATTTCACCAAAAACTTTATTTTGGTATTTTGTTACTTCGGGCACAATTATATCTTTTGCCGTTCCCCAATTTACCATTGCCAAACGGTTGGCACGGCGAAAAGCCCAAACTGCCGACTCGCGACTAAAGTGGTCCTGGCCGCAAATATTAAAACTTTCGGGCAGGTTTAAATTTCCACAATAGATAGGAATGCGTGGACTTAATTTTGGAACATCGAAACTAAACCAGATTCGTCCACCAATTTCATTGGGTAAATCGTCGCGCAACTGAGCAATCCACGAATAGGCACAGTATTGAACAGAAATCGGACGCTGGCGCACAACCACATCTTTTTCCAACGAATTTAAAAGATTGCGTTTATCGGTTGCCATCCAAGGGTGAGCAGCAGGACTAATAATGGTATCAACAATCGTCATTTTCCCATCCTTGTCTCTTTCTCTCTTTTCCACTTTCAGGTTCCGAATCATTTCGTATTCCGTTCCGTCGTATGTTGCTTGGTATAATTCTATGACCTGATTTATACTTACTTTTTCGTCAACTTTTACCGAAAATGGAAGTTCATCGCTATCGAATTTTAAATTTAAACTTGGCGCCAGTGCATTAAAAACAAAATATTCCCGAATTGTAAATGGTTTTCCTCCGCTATAAACTTCCCAATATTTAAATGTTTTTTCACCATCCCAAAAACCCAGTTTTTTTGCTACATCAAATACATTCTGCGAAGCCATAAAATAATCCACATTATCTAAATCTAATTCTGCAATACGCGATAAATTTGCCGAAACACCAACATGATTGTCAGGAATTCGTTGTGCGGCCCAAACCCCACCAATTTTATCCGGACCTTCGCCAAAAATTTCCAACTGCCAAACCTCTTTTGTATCGGCAATGGTTATACATTCTCCATTATCACCATAACCATATTTTTCAATCAATTCACCAATTAGTACAATGGCCTGCCGGGCATTAGAACAACGCTGCAATGCAACTCGCTCCAGCTCTTCTATCTGAAACATTCCATTTGTATTTCGCAACTCTTTATGTCCTCCAATGGTCGTTTCACCAATTGCTAATTGCTTTTCATTCAAGCACGGATAGGCAGTATTTAAATATGCATAGGTTTCTTTTGCTTGCGGAATTTCACCTTTCAATTCCAAATTCTCACGACTCCACGCTGTGTGCGTGTGCATGGTTCCCCAATATATTTTCTGAGTGGTATCTCGTTCAAAGTTTTGTGCCGGAACAAATGCCAACCAGCTACGATAATAAGCATCGCAAGTATGTGCCGTAATTACTGAACCATCGGCAGTGGCTTTACTTCCAAGCATAATACTGGTACAACTTTCGGTGTACAGATCTTCCTCCAACTCTTGGCCCTGCGTTATTTGGGAAATTATTAAATAAAACAACAGAAAAACAGCAATTGGTTTAAGTTGGATCGATGATTTCATCTAATTAAAATTGTTAATTGGTTAAAGAATAAGATGGAACTCGCATAATTTTAATAGTTGTCCATTGTGTCAAGAATTTTGTCATGCTCGTTTCATTTCAATGAAGTATTAAAATAAATTTTTCAAAATTAATTTAATTTAAAAGTTCGCCAAAAGTTTTGTAATGTTTAAAACTGTTCGTAGTTTTGCGAACAACGAACAAATAACTTTTTATATGGATACAAAAGGAATAAATAATGAACAACAGAAGATTGCACGGTATGCAAAAGCGATGTCGCATCCGGTTCGGGTTTTTGTTTTGGATTTGCTTTCGAAACAAGCCTGCTGCTACAGTGGCGATTTAAGCGAAGAGCTACCCGTGGCAAAATCTACACTGTCGCAACATCTTAAAGAGTTGAAAGATGCGGGGCTAATCCAGGGAGAAATTGAAGCACCACGAATTAAGTATTGTATCAATCAAACGAATTGGGAAGAAGCTAAAATTTTATTCAAGCAGTTTTTAGGTGTTTAATAAATTAATAATAATTATTGGCCATTTTGCGAAATGCGAACACATTCATAAAAAATAATAATGGAAATAAAAATACTAGGAACAGGTTGTGCAAAATGTAAAAAACTGGAACAACTAACAAGAGACACAGTGGGTGAAATGGGTATTGAAGCCAACATTGTAAAGGAGGAAGACATTTATAAAATAATGCAATACGGCGTTATGCGAACACCGGGATTGGTAATTGATGAAAAGGTTGTGTTAACAGGGCGTTTACCAAAATCGAGCGAATTGAGAGAATTACTAACTAAGTAGATTATTAGACTTTTATACACAAGATATTATACTAAAATCAAAAAAACAATTTAAAATGAAAACTGTAAAATCGCTAATCCTATCACTGTTTGTACTCGGGTTTGTTTTTGCTGGAAATGTAGAATCTTTGGCATCATCTAAAGTTGAAGGCGAAAAAAAGATAGTTTATTATTTTCACCTCACACGTCGTTGCCCAACTTGCCTGGCCATTGAAAAAGAGACAAAAAAAGTCCTGAAAGAGAAACCGTTTTCTGAAGCATTGGAATCGGGAGATATTATTTTTAAATCGTACAATGCTGAGAATGCAGTTAATAATAAATTAGTTAAAGAATTGGGCGTAACCGGCTCGGCGTTGATTGTTATTAAAGGCGAGGAAAAAATTGACTTAACCAGCAAAGGATTTATGTACGGTCTTAAACAGCCTGAAAAACTCAGAGAAGTTTTGCGTGAAGCTTTGAAAGATTAATGCACGCTAATGGAGGAATTTATAACAGGACTTTACGAAAACACTAATATTCCCGTATTGTCGGCCTTTTTTTTGGGGTTTTTAACGGCAATTAGTCCGTGCCCGATGGCAACCAACATAACTGCAATCGGTTTTATAAGCAAAGATATTGAAGTTAAAAACAGAGTATTTTACAACGGATTAATCTATACACTGGGCAGGGCGTTTTCGTATTCTATATTGGCAATTCTGTTTTACATTGGTGCCGACCAATTCAAATTGTCATCGTTTTTTCAATTGTATGGCGAAAAAATATTGGGGCCACTGTTAATTATTGCGGGCATTTTTATTCTGGGATTAATCAAAATTAATTTCCCTGGATTAAATCTATTTTCCAAAAAACTGGAAGAGAAAAACAAGTGGAATTTATGGAATGTATTATTGTTGGGAGTTGTGTTTGCGCTTGCTTTCTGTCCGTACAGCGGAGTACTCTATTTTGGAATGTTAATTCCTATGTCAATCGCTTCGGCAAAAGGATTATTTCTTCCTGTAGTTTATGCCATTGCCACCGGAATTCCTGTAATTATTATTGCATGGTTGCTGGCTTACACCATTTCAGGAATCAGCAAATTTTATAACGTTCTGAAAAAGGTTGAGTTTTGGATGCGACGTGTAATTGCAGCGGTGTTTATTGGTTTTGGTATTTATTATGTTGTTGCGATATATTTTAATGAACTGTTAAATTAAACAAATTGAAAGAACTGTCATTTCGAACGAAGTGAGAAATCTGCCGGTTTTAACAGATTTCTCACTTCGTTCGAAATGACAATATAAAAAATGACTTTTATTGATGAAAAAAATTACCTACATACTTCTGCTTCCTCTTTGGATTTTATTGTACCTAAATCTGGCAAACATTGCTGATTTTTTGGTTTATGACATCATGCAATTAGAGAAGGGAACGCATTTAACCGAATCCATTTGGTTTTTTATTTTTGAAGTACCAAAAGTTATGTTGCTTTTGGTGCTAATCGTATTTTTGGTAGGAATTATTCGCAGTTGGTTTTCGCCCGAAAAAACCCGAAAAGCTTTGGAAGGAAAATCGCTTTTTGCCGGAAATGTGATGGCATCAGGACTGGGAATTGTTACTCCATTTTGTTCGTGCTCCGCAATTCCACTTTTTCTCGGTTTTGTTGAAGCCGGAATTCCAATCGGGGTAACCTTTTCATTTTTAATTGCAGCTCCGTTAATTAACGAAGTCGCATTAATTTTACTCGCCAGTTTGTTTGGTTGGAAGGTGGCAGTTATTTACGCTCTAACCGGTTTAATAATTGCGATTGTTTCTGGTTTTATTTTAGAGAAATTGAAGTTGCAACGTTATGTTGCCGAGTGGGTTTATCAGGTAAAATCGAATCAACCCGGACTGGCTGAAAAAAAACTTACAATAAACGATCGATTGCAGGCGGGGTTAGAATCTGTAAAAGAAATAGTTGGCAAAATTTGGATTTATGTATTAATCGGAATTGCAGTTGGAGCTGGTGCACACGGTTTTGTTCCGGACGATTATCTTGCCCGAATATTGGGAGAAGGCAATTGGTATGCAGTTCCTTTCGCTATAGTATTAGGAATTCCGTTGTATTCCAACGCTGCCGGAATAATCCCAATTGTTGGAGTTTTAATGGAGAAAGGAGTTACTCTTGGAACTGCACTGGCTTTTATGATGTCGGTTATCGGATTGTCATTACCTGAAATTATTATACTGAAAAAAGTTTTGAAATGGCAATTGATTGTCATTTTTGTTGGTGTTGTTGCAGTTGGAATTACTGCTGTTGGCTTCATTTTTAATTATGTGATGTAATGTTGAAAAGAATCATTCTTACAGGATTGATTGCTCTAATTCATGTCATTTCCTACGCACAGGAAAGTAAGGAATTACTAAAGAATCTTAAACCCATCGTCCAGGTTTTCGGTACGGCGACTTATGATCTTGAAAACTATAATTACGGCTACAGTTTCGGTCGCACACATCTGGGTTTTCAATACCATTTTAACAAAAAATGGAGCTCTAAAATAATCATCGACCTTGGGAGGGCAACATCTGTTGAGGAAATAATAGTTACTGACGCTGATGGAAAAATATTAACACTTCAAAACACTTCCAAAGAAGGGGCATATTACACCATGTACCTTAAATTTGCCAGTCTGCAATGGAGAGTAAACGAGAAACTTACACTTGAAGGCGGGGCAATTTTACAAAACCATTACATCACTCAGGAGCGTTTTTGGGGGTTGCGTTATGTAGCCCAAACTTTTCAGGATTTATACTGGAAAATCCCAAGCAGCGATTTAGGTTTTATTGCTTACTATATGTTTAACGACGTTTTTTCGTTGGATGCCGCCATTACCAATGGAGAAGGACCACGAGTAAAACAGGATGCTTCTGGTAAAGTGAAATTTGCAGGAGGAATAAATATGAATCCATCAAAACAAATACAGTCCCGATTATTTTTTCACAACAGACAATCACGGTTAGATAATACAGCATCAGAACAAATGTTTTCTGCTTTCATTGGATACAAACCCACTGGTAGATTTCGTGTAGGCGGTGAATTTAATTACATGAACAATCTTGACAACATGAATGGGTTGAATAGTTATGGCTTTTCGTTCTACACAACCCATAACATTACTGATAATTCGGAATTGTTTGCCCGCTACGACAGATTGCAATACGAAATTCCTCAAAACATGAATACAAATGTAATTGGGAATGGCAATACAATCATAAGCGGTATTTCTTATGCCCCGGTACAAGGGGTAACCCTATCCTTGAACTATCAAGGCTGGCTACCTGATGAAAATGTGAATGCACAAAACAGTGTTTTAATAAGCATGGAATACAAATTTTAAAATAGAAATTATGAAAAATGAAAAAATAGAAATACCAGAATGGGCATTCGAATTTCACGGACATAAATGTCCTGCGATGCCAATTGGTTATAGGGCCGGTTTAACAGCAATGAAAAAACTTGGCGTTGAAAAGGCCAGTAATAAAGAGCTATATCTTTTTTGTGAAAATGGACCTGCGCATGCTGCGGCTTGTTTTTTAGATGGAGTAATGGCTGCAACAGGTTGCACCTATGGAAAAGGAATAGCAGAAAAGTTAAATTATGGAAAAAATGCGATTGTTCTGGTTGATTTAAAAACAAAACAAGCAGTAAGAGTTTCAACAAGACCTGAGTTTTTTGAAAAGGCGTTGAACTCTGAATTTGTAAAGTTGCGTAAGCAGAAGGTGGAGCCCAAAGACATTAAACCAGAATCGGTATTGCCACTTATTGAAAATGTGAAACAGTTGGACGAAAATGTACTTTTTTCGGTGAGTGAAATTTTCCAGAAAGATGTACAACTGCCAAAAGGAACATTTGATTGGCATAATTGCTCAAAATGTAATGAGATTGTATTTGACAATCGATCAAAAATTATTGACGAAAAAAGAGTATGTATTCCTTGTTCAGAAAAATAATTAGAATAGAATTGTGGAATATTATTTAGCAGCTATTTCTTTCTTTGCAGCCCTTATTTTCTCTCTTGGAGGTGTAGGGGCAGCAATTATTTTAATTCCGATTATGGATGCTTTTGGAATTCCTTTATCGGTTGCAAAACCAGTGGGTTTATTTTATAACACCATAAGTTTAACAGGGGCCAGTATTAATAATATTAAAAACAAGCGACTTGATTTTAAATTAGGAATTCCAATTATTATCTTTTCATTTCTTTTTGCAATTATTGGTGCTTATCTGTCAAAATACATTTCGTCACATAGTGTGTTGCTCATGTTCATTTCCTTTTTGTTATTCTCGGGATTTATGTTTCTGTTTTTTAAGAATAAAAAGGAATCTAACTTTCGGGAAGATATTCCCTATTTTTCTCTTTCACTAATTGGAGCAGTTGCAGGTTTAATATCAGGAATGCTTGGTATTGGTGGTGGAGGAATTATTTCCCCACTTTTACTAATGATGGGTTTTAATCCAAAAAAAATCACTACAATAACTGCTTTTGTTGTTCCATTTTCTTCACTATCAGGATTTCTTACTTATTGGTCAATTGGCTCAGTTGATTGGAGGTTGTTAATAATTACCTCTCTGGCTGGTGTCGCAGGGGCAACTATTGGAACCATCTTCATGCAAAAGCGTTTGAATCCAAAAATAGTGAAAAAAATTCTTGCAATTATACTATTAATTATGGCTGTTAAAATGGGACTTAAATTGATTTAAAATTCAAACTAATATTATGGATTAAAAAAAACTGAGAATGATGGAACAACACAATTTTACAAACTATAAATATTTGCGAGTAACAGACCTTAATTAGATAAAAAGGAAAACACCTGTTACCGAAGAAAACATAAATCAAGTTTATAAAAAAGCTGAAATCATTTTTTAACCTTTAAAAATCAAAAATCATGGAATCAAAATCACTCGGTTTTATTGGAGGCGGAAGGATTACAAAAATCTTTTTGCAAGCGTTTAAAAACAAATCTACCAAGTTTGAAAACATAAAAGTTTTCGACCCAAATTACGAAACACTCAGTGCATTGCAAACCTTATTCCCCGAAATTGAATTGGTTGAATCGGCAGAGGAAGCAGCAAAACAGCAAGTCGTGGTGCTGGCAGTTCATCCACCAATTATGAAGGAGACGCTGGGAAATATCAAAGAAGCCATTTCTGAAAATACTCTGGTTCTTTCCCTCGCTCCAAAAATTACAATCGAAAAAATGGCAGATGCTTTGGGAACGAACAAAATTGTGCGCATGATTCCCAATCCAACATCGTACATTAACAAAGGTTATAACCCAGTTGCTTTTCATCCTGAAAACAACCAAAAAAACAAAAAACAATTTATGAAATTGGTAAAGGCTTTGGGAAAAAGTTTCGAGGTTGAAGAAACTAAATTGGAAGGGTACGCTATTGTCTCGGCCATGCTACCTACTTATTTTTGGTTTCAATGGGAAGAAATGCAAAAAATTGCCAAAGCCACCGGATTAGATGAAAAAGAAGCGAAAAAAGCAATTGAAACTACGTTGAAAAGATCCATTTCCATTTTCTTTAATTCCGGACTTTCAGTAGATGAGGTAAAAGACCTGATTCCTATAAAACCAATTGGTGAAGCTGAAGATGAGATTAAAACAATTCTGAATACAAAACTGTTGGGGCTCTACAATAAAATAAAACCGTAGCTCACCGGTAAATTTATTTCAAAAAAGACCAATATTAGCTAAGTGAAATAAATAATTAGTGGGTGATTTAGGTTTTTAGAATGACTTTTGTCTTTCTGCTTCAATCTTCCACGCAACTCAAAAAAGAATGAAAATATTAATTCTTTGTACAGGAAACTCGTGTCGAAGTCAAATGGCACACGGTTTTTTACGGTCGTTTAACGAAAATATCGAAGTGTTTTCTGCCGGAACAGAAGCATCAGGCAAACTGAATAGCAATACAATAAAAGCGATGCATGAAATAGGCATCGATATTAGTCAGCATACTTCCAATTCGGTTGGAAAATATTTGAACGAAACCTGGGATTATGTAATTACAGTTTGCGGTGGTGCCAACGAAAAGTGCCCGGCTTTTATTGGAAAAGTTAAATACCGGCTGCACATTGGTTTCGACGATCCTTCGCACGCCGTTGGAACCGACGAGTTTATCTGGAGTGAATTTTTACGCGTTCGCGAAGAGATAAAAACTGCTTTTTGGAAATTATATTCTAAGGAAATTATTGCTCAATTATAATCCGATGACCAGAGAGAAAAAAAAGTTAGGTTTTTTCGAGAAATATTTGACTTTATGGGTTGCACTTTGCATCGCAATTAGAATTTTTGTTGGAAATTATGCAGGTGAAAGTGTTCAGTTTCTAAGTCAGTTAGAAATTTTTAGCGTAAATATCCCAGTGGCAATTCTGGTTTGGCTAATGATTTACCCGATGATGTTACAAATCGATTTTTCAAGTATTAAAAATGTCGGTAAACGTCCAAAGGGTCTTATTTTAACCGTTATAATTAATTGGTTGATAAAACCATTTACCATGGCGTTTTTTGCCTGGATATTCTTCACGAAAATATATGCAGCTTTCATTTCTCCCGAACAGGCAGGCGAATTTATTGCCGGTGCTATTTTACTCGGAGCAGCTCCCTGCACTGCAATGGTTTTTGTGTGGAGTTATTTAACCGATGGCGATCCCAATTACACCTTGGTCCAGGTTTCGATAAACGATCTCATCATTTTGTTTGCTTTTAGGCATTACAAATATTGAAATCCCATATGATAACCTAGTTGCCAGTGTTTTGATTTTTGTGGTCGTTCCTTTAGCTGCCGTGTTGTTGGAGTTTTGGTTGAAGTACCTGTTATGTTATCGCTGGTGGCTTTGGCAAATCGCTGGAGGTATTAGATTTTACAAAATTAAATAACATAATAATTTTGAAATATCATCTTTATCCAGGATGGTTTTCTTCGTTTTAGTATATAATCTTTTGTAAATTTGATGCCAGAACAAAACTATTCAAAAAATGAAAAAAAAGATAATATTATGTGCAAGTGTTCTATTTTCACTACTCATACTAAGTTCATGCAACAATGATAAAAACATTGAACCCGATCGACCAAACATTGTTTACATTCTGTCCGATGATTTGGGTTACGGCGATGTTTCTGCGTTGAATCCTGATTCAAAAATAAAAACACCTAACATCGATAAAATTTCTCAGGAAGGAATGGTATTTAGAGACGCACATTCCAATGCCTCGGTTTGTACGCCAACACGTTACGGAATATTAACCGGACAATATTGTTGGAGAAGCCGGATTAAGAAAGGAGTCCTTTTGGGTTACAGTCCGTCGTTAATTGAAGAAACAACACCAACGGTTGCTAGATTTTTACAAAACAAAAATTACAACACCGCGTGCATTGGCAAGTGGCATTTGGGTGTTGATTTCAAATTGAAAAACGGAACTTATCATCACGGTGAACCGGGAGTTGAATTCACTCAGGAACTTCGGGGGTTTAAAGATTATGAATCAATTGATTTTAGTCAGCCGGCAAAAGGTGGTCCGCTTGGTGCCGGATTCGATTATTCGTATATTCTTCCAGCCTCTCTGGATTTTCAGCCGTATATGTATCTGGAAAACAACCTGGCTGTTGAAGCTCCAACTGCATATACCGAGGGAAACGCTTTGAACGCAAAAATGTATGCAACCGGTGCATTTTGGCGTCCCGGACAAATGGCTCCATCTTTCAGTTTCGAAGGAGTTTTACCCACATTTACAAATAAAGCTGTAGAATTTATTGAAAAACAAAAAGATGCTGACAAGCCATTTTTTCTGTATTTTCCCATGAATGCGCCCCACACACCGTGGGTTCCAACCGCTGATTTTAAAGGAACATCGGCAGTTGAAGAATATGGCGATTTTGTACAAATGGTAGATAACCAGGTCGGGCAACTTTTGCATAGTTTAGAAAAAAACGGGTTTGAAGAAAATACGATTGTAATATTTGCCAGTGATAATGGAGCTAAATGGGAAGAAGCATTTATTGAAAAGTTTAATCACCGTTCAAATTTTACTTTCCGTGGAATGAAAAGCGATGTTTGGGAGGGCGGCCACCATATTCCGTTTTTAGTAAAGTGGCCTGAAAAAGTGAAGGCAGGAACATTTTCCGATCAGACCATTTCGTTAACCGATTTTTTTGCCACCATTCAAAATCTTTTTGAAACAGCTGAGTCAGAAAAACCAAAAGACAGTTTTTCGCTACTTTCTATATTAACAGAAAAAGAAACAACAAACAACCGTCCTCCGGTAATTCATCATTCTGGAAGCGGCAAGTTTGGAATAAGAGATGGCGATTGGAAATATATTGAAGGTCTTGGATCAGGCGGTTTTTTCCTTACCTAAATTTATTGAACCAGTTCCGGGAGGTCCGCAAGGTCAGTTGTACAATTTAAAAACAGATCCTCGGGAGCAGGAAAATCTTTATCTTTCTGAACCTAAAAAAGTAGAAGAATTTAAGTTAAAACTGAAGGAAATTAGAGGATATTAAAGAAAGTATTTTGTGAAGGATTGCAGTTGGTAACTGTAGTTTCAATTTTTTGCTTGAAGGATAGAAATCCATCAAGATCTTTTTGAAAACTAAGAGAATGGCTTTCCATAGTAAATTTACCTTTAGACTTTCCTAAGTTTCCATTTTCCTTTTCGAAATAAATAAAGGGCAGTTATTGTAAGAACAGATTCGGCACAAACTATTGCAATACTTGCGCCGGTTAATCCCATATTCAATACAATGGCCAAAAAGTAGGCAAGAGGAATTTCGATGAGCCAAAAGCTTACTAAATTTATTTTTGTGGGAGTTAAGGTATCTCCACTGCCGTTAAATCCCTGAACCAGTACCATTCCTAATCCGTAAAACAAAAACCCAAAACTTATAATTCGTAATGCCAAAGTTCCATTTTCCACAACAATTAAATCCTGAATAAACAGACGAATAAAAAAATCAGGAAAAATAGCGAGTATCGTTCCCATTACTCCCATAAATGCCATATTTACGTAACTGGTAATCCAAACCGATTTTTCGGCGCGTTCCGGCTGTTTTGCTCCCAGGTTCTGGCCAACCAAAGTTGCCGCAGCATTACTTAATCCCCAGGCCGGAAGTATCAGGAAAATAATTATTCGAATGGCAATCGTGTATCCGGCAATTGCATCGGGCCCCGAAACAGCAATAATTCGCACCATTAAAATCCAACTTGAAGTAGCAATTAGGTTTTGAAATATTCCTCCAGCTGAAATTTTTAACAAGTTTAGCATTACCTCGAATTTTATTTTAATGCTTTCCAGATACAAACGAATACGGTATTTCCCTTTAAAAAGTAAAAAGAATTGATAAATTACAGCTAATCCACGCCCAGTTGTTGTTGCAATTGCGGCTCCCATTAAACCCAATTCGGGGAACGGTCCAATCCCAAAGATCAAAAGTGGGTCTAGAATAATATTAATAATATTGGCAAACCACATTACCCGCATTGAAATGGCGGCATCTCCTGAACTTCGAAAAACGGAATTGATTATAAAAAGAAGCATAATTACCACATTCCCTCCAAACATAATTGCAGGAAACAGATATCCTTCTTCTGCCATTTTATCAGTGGCACCCATTAACTTTAGAAATGAGGAGGCAAAGATTACTCCCGGAATAGCAATTAACACCGATATAATTACTCCAACCAAAATCGCCTGAAAAGCAATTACACTTGCTTCCTTTTTCTTCTTTTCGCCAATTCGTCGCGAAACCATTGCAGTAGTTGCCATTGCCAAACCAACGCCAATTGCGTACACCACTGTCATAACCGATTCGGTAATTCCAACCGTTGCAACCGCATCGGAGCCTAATCTTGAAACAAAGAAAATATCGACAACGGCAAACACCGATTCCATCATCATCTCTAAAACCATTGGAACAGCTAAGATTAAAATTGCCCTTCCCAATTTAGTGCTTGTAAAATCGCGTTCGGTGCCTGAAATTGCCTCTTTAACATCTTGCCAAAGAACACTAAAACGTATATCTTTAAATTTTGTAAATGACAAATCGTTTGATTTTTTGTCAGACATCTTTTGAAAATTTTAGATGGAAAAAATTGAATACTCAACAATAATAATCTCTCTGTTTCTACCTTAGAACGGTAGATTAAAGTTGACGGTAAAATTAACTGAGATTTTCATTGCAATAATTTTTCGTTTATACTGGAGCAAATATATGAAATTATTTACTTGCATTTGTAATGATTCTAAATAGAAATTTAAAAACAACCCGATAACAGGCATTGTATTGAACTCTTCAACAAAAATTATGTTACAATACCTGAACAAAACCAATGCAGATTATGATTTTTAGAACAACCGTTTTTGTGGCTTTTTTATTCTTGATTTCATGTTCACAAAAAAAACAGTTTCCAGATTT
>CAYZBC010000054.1:0-2986 GCA_964476535.1 uncultured Maribellus sp. | reverse complement strand
GAATTGGAGAAAATTGCATTTTTAGGAATCGGGGAAACCATTTCGGAAAACAAAAGAATTGTAGCTCCCTATGTTTTTACGAAGAATACCGACGATCTCTTTATAAATTTATTTACTCCCGCTACAATTAATTACGAGCACACTACAAAGGGCAAAGTCAAGGTTGAAATGGAAACTAATTATCCAAAATCGGGTAAAGTAGATTTAAAATTTGGCATGACTAAACGCCGTTATATTGAAGTAAATATTAGAATACCCAGTTGGGCTGCAGGTACAACTGTTTCCGTTAAAAAGGTAAAATATGTTGCTCCTCCCGGTGGTTATTGCAAGATTGCAAAAAAATGGAAAGAGAACGATTTGGTCGAAATTAATTTCCCAATGGAAAATAAACCTGATTATTTAATAAATTCAAAATAGAAAAATTCTGTGCAAAAATTATAAATAACGTTCTACAGAACTTGTTTCAACATCAACTAATTTCAACAGACTACGAAACAAGTTTGGAACGACAAACTCCAAAACTATCAGCATCTTGGCAAAGCATCAAAATTTGCAAGTCCACCTTCCGAAGTTTCACGATACTGACTTTGTAAGTCTATTCCAGTTTTATACATGGTTTCCACCACATCGTCGAAACTAATTCGGTGTCTTCCATCCGTCAGCAGTGCATAGTTGTTATGAGAAACAGCACGTTCTGCCGCAAATGCATTTCTCTCAATACACGGAATTTGAACCAATCCGGCAACCGGATCACAGGTAAGTCCCAGATGATGTTCCAGCCCCATTTCAGCAGAATATTCAATCTGGTAAATTGTTCCTCCCATCATTTGTGTTGCAGCTCCCGACGCCATTGCACATGCTGTTCCAATTTCGCCCTGACAACCAACTTCTGCACCGGAAATAGAAGCATTCGTTTTAACAATATTTCCAATTAATCCAGCAGTTGCCAACGCTCTGAGTATCGAGTTTTTATCTGTTTTATAAACTTTCTTGAAATAATTGAGTACCGCAGGCACCACACCGCTAGCTCCACAAGTTGGTGCAGCCACAATTTTCCCACCCGAAGCATTTTCTTCTGAAACCGCCAATGCATAAGCGAAAAGCTGCGATCGTCGTTTGAATGGTGTGGCAAAACTTTGCCCTTTAACAAAAAATGATTGAGCTTTTCGGGGAAGTTTTAAACTACCTGGTAAAACTCCGTCCTGGTTAAGTCCCTTTTCAATCGATGCCAGCATTACATCCCAAACTTCGTCCAGGAATTGCCAAATATCCTCGCCTTCATATTCCAAAACATATTCCCAGAATTGTCTGCCATTTTGATTACACCAATTCAGAATCTCTTCCATGTTTTTATGAGGATAAACTTCTTTCGTCTCCGATTCCGTAAAATCGTCGATAACTGCTCCACCTCCAACACTATATGCAGTCCATTCTTCAATAACCTCATTTCCGTTGTCGAATGCTTTAAATGTTAAGGCGTTGGGATGTTTAGGTAGAAATATTTTCGGCTCCCAAATAATTTGTAATTCTTTCTTTATAAATGTTTCTTCAATCGCACAGTTGGTTAAATGCCCTTTCCCCGTTGCCGCCAAACTTCCGTAAAGTATTACTTCAAAACGTTTTGCCTTTTTATTCTTAGCTAAAAATCGTTCAGCCGCTTTTTTGGGTCCCATTGTATGGCTGCTGGAAGGACCGTGACCGATTTTATATATTTCTCTGATTGACTCCATTTTTTACACTGATAGAATGAAGGGCACAATTACGAGAATATTAATGACATATTAAAATCGATTTAATGTGATAAAAAGAAGTTACACTTCATCTAAATGAGTTTAATGATTTCATTAAATTTAAATTCTTTCATAAATATCAATAAAAATTCCAAAGCGATTTGTATTTTTATCATCTTAAATTATTGAATAGAAATTATGAAAAACCTAAACCTTATTTTATTAATTGCAGTTTTTGCTGCTTGTACTTCAACCCAACAAAAAGAGATTGAAATGCCTTATTCAAAAGCCGATTTTGAAAGTGTAATTGACGGAAAAACAACCCGCCTTTTTACCATGAAAAACGAAAGTGGAATGATTGTGACCTTAACCAATTATGGGGCAAAAATTGTTTCGATTTATGCGCCTGATAATAAAGGAAATTTTGCCGATGTAATGTTGGGATTTAAATCCATTGAAGATTACCAGGAGTATGGAGCCAGTCATGGCGCCGTGGTTGGTCCTTTTGCCAATCGAATTGCCAATGCAAGTTTTACTATTGGCGATGAAACTTATAATTTCGAAGTGAACAATGGTAAAGCGTGTTTGCATTCAGGTTCGAATAGTTGGTACAGAAAAGTCTGGGATTATGAAAAAGAAGGAAATGTAACTACTTTCAATTTGGAAAGTGCCGATGGCGAATTTGGATTCCCCGGAAATAAAACCGTAAAAGTTACATACACCCTGACTGCTGACAACGAATTGAAAATCGATTACGAAATTACAACGGATAAAGCTTGTCATTTCAACATTACAAACCACAGTTATTTCAATTTGCGCGGTGAAGGGAATGGAGATATTGTTGATCATATTTTGGTGATTAATGCAGATAAATCGACACCGGTTGATGAAGGGATGGTACCAACCGGAGAAATTGAAGATATCAGAGGAACAGATTTGGATTTTACAACTCCACATGTTATTGGCGAACGGATTGATTCGGACAACCAAATGTTGGTTTATGGAATTGGATACGATTTCAATTATATTATCAATAAAAAGGAGGGAGAACTTGCTTTTTGTGCCAGTGCTTTCGAACCGGAAAGTGGGCGTTACATGGAAGTATTTACTACTGAACCGGGTGTACAATTATACACTGGAAATCATTTAAAAGGTACCGAAATTGGTAAAGCTGGAAAAGCTTATACAAAACGTACTGGTTTCTGTTTGGAAACGCAACATTATCCTGACAGTCCAAACAAACCGCAATTTCCATC
>CAYZBC010000053.1:0-22094 GCA_964476535.1 uncultured Maribellus sp. | reverse complement strand
TTGTCATTAATCCACCTACAGCACCGCTAAAATAAACGGCAGTTCCACCAACGCCTGGCATTATAAGTTCTCCATTATTATAAACCCCATTTTCAATAAATTCCCTAACATAATGAGGAAAGTCGGAGCTGATTAGCAGATTATCAGACCAAAGTGTTTCCGGATGATTTCCCCAGCTAACGACTACTCCCAGTGTTGAATCATTTTCGGTGTCGATGGCTTGGATAAACCGCATTCCTGCATCTAGTACAACTGGTTTGCGTGTATCCATTAATTGGTTTGCAGCTCCTGTGAGATCTTCTGAAAATTGAAGTTTTGCCGGTCGTAAACCTTTGGCAGCTTTTGTAATTGATGCAAGAGCCTGACTCTTTACGTATTTCATCATTTCTTTGTTCACCCCGCTTTTGAATGGACTTTCGCCCCAAATGCCAATGAGGTCGTTGCTTTCGTGCGTGTGGGTGCTCGAAATAATGGTATAATCTATTCCAAGTTCTTCGGGTATTTGCAGTCGGATATCAACCACATCTTCATGCGTAAATCCGATTGCATCGAGCGAAACTAAAGCCACTCTTGCATTGCCATCATCAAAAACAACCGTGCGTGCCCAAACATCGTCGTGTACACCATTGGCTGGTTTTTTATTTCCAAACCCGGCTATCCAAAATGCATCGAATCTGCCATTGTTATTGTTATCGTTATATGTGTCACCATCTTTTTCGTCGAATTCAGCATCGTTATTACTGTCGTTCCAGGTATCAATAATCGTCGGTGTAATAGGGTAAGCTGCAAATCCCACCTGAATGGTGCCCGGTATTTCTGCTCCCTGAATGTTCAAATCAACTTCGTACCCAGGATGACGATCGCGCATGTTTAACATTCCTAAAACTACCAGTAGGATTATAATACCTAGTATTGCCCCACCAATTCTAAATAACCATTTTTTCATCTTTATTCAATATTAAATAACAAATCTACTTATTAAATAGATATTTAGCAGAATTGTTACACCGCTAGAGTATCTAATTGTTTCCCTATTTTCTTTGAGTCCAAACTTATTAATATAAAAAAGCAGGAAGTCTTCACCTCCTGCTTTTTATTGATTTTATAATTTTCTAATAAGGTTTATTTGTTCCCTGTAATAACCAAAATTTTGACCATGCACTGTTTTTAGTCTGATCGTTGCCTTGATATTGAGTAGCTTCAAGCTTTTCTATAGCTGCTTCTGCATTTACTGTATTTTTTGCAATCTCATTGTCGTAATTATAATAAAAACGAATAGGTAATGCTTCTCTTTTTGCTGAACCGTCTGTAGAGATTCCATTTGCCTGAAGATCAGGTAGTCCTGTTCTTCTGTAATCAAACCACGATTCGGTTGCAGCTGTCCAGCTTGCAATCCACTTCTGTTCGATAATACTTTCCAAGCCAGTATAAGGTGCTCCGTCGGTGTAACCTTCAAAAGCAGCTCCAACGCCCCATGCATTAAACGATTGTTGAATTCCTGCTGCATAATGTCCTTCCGCACTTCCTGATGTCCAGTTATACAAAGCTGCTTCTGCTAGTATTAAATGAACTTCGGCAGCCGACATTATTCTCATGAGGAGTAATTCTCCGGCTGATTCTTTATATATATCATTCAATTGAGAAGCATGTGGATTGAATACACCTTGATCTAAATCAGGATTTAAATTGTATTGTGGTGCTGCGAAAACTGACGGTGGAATACCAACATAATCAGCATCATAATCAACTCCTAAAGTCCAGGCTTCTTCGTAGGCATCAACAATATCTTGCGAAATTAATCGAATACCATCAACAATCTTGTCAACTTCATTTCCCTCAACTAATTGCAAAGGAGTCTCAATTTTATTAGCCCAAACACCTAATCTAGGATCATTCAAATCCTGCAATTTATCCACAAGTGTCGCACATAATTTTGTCCTCATGTAATTTCCTCTTGGGTCAAGATCGAAAATAGTGTTGCTTGGCCATGAATCTGCTTTTGACAAACCAATGTAACTAATTGTTGCATCATCAACTGCAGCTGTAATTAATGGATATTTTGTAGGATCAGAAGTAATTTTACTAATACCTTCTTGTGCCATTCCTTCCTCTTTAGCAGATAGTCTCATGTAGTAACGGAGAGCCAAAGAGTTTGCAAACTTTCTCCACTTGGTAACATCTCCATTATACAACACATCTTGTGATGGAGATACATTTGAATAAGAATCACTACTATTTGACAAAAGCGAGTTAGCTTCCTCAAGGTCGGCTAGAATACCAACATAAATATCTTTTTGAGGATCGTAAGCAGGTTTAAAAAATTCTTCACCGTCTTCTGCTTTTAGTGTTTCAGTATAGGGTGCATCTCCATATAAATCAGCAATTAATCCAAAAGTATATGCTCTCATAACCAAAGCAACGCCCTGATGAAACAAATACTCTCCTTCAACTGCCTTTTCATAATACTCATCATTGTTTCTTAATATACCATAATAACTTGCCCAGTTATGGTCTTGATTATCCCAATCGTAATCGTTATGCCCACTAGACCACCCATCCTTTTGAGTGTGTTGCATTACGCCTGCTATATTCCCAAAACCTAAACTAACTACCGATTGACCAACCGAGGTAATTATGGTTGGCATTAACAAGTTGAGGTCTGCATTTTCAGGATCAACTCCATTTGGATTAATATTTAATTCATCCAGATCTTTAC
The DNA here is from genome assembly GCA_964476535.1 of uncultured Maribellus sp. Lineage (GTDB taxonomy): Bacteria > Bacteroidota > Bacteroidia > Bacteroidales > Prolixibacteraceae > Draconibacterium. The sequence continues at coordinate 19,378 of CAYZBC010000053.1, read as the reverse complement.
ACGATATAACTAAAGTAAAAACTAAAGTTAATGCGATTATAAAGCTATTTTTTAATTTATTCATGATCTTAAATGTTTAGTTTCTTAAAATGTAAAGCCAACTTTAAACCCAATAGGAATTACCCATGGGTTTGCATTATATCTTTCAACACCTTGAGAGAATTTGCCACTTCCTTCAGCCTGAAATGCTCTTTCCGGATCGATACCTAAATCAGCATCTTTTGTCCATAACATGATATTCCGGCTATAAACGGAGAAATTAACATCTTGCATACCTATTGATTGTGCAATATCACTCGGCAATTTGTAACTTATTGAAATTTCTCTCAACTTAATATAATCAGCATCAAATAAATTGGCCTCACCTAAATCCCACGGATAACTTACTACATAAGGTAAAAACACAGTACCCTCACCACCTAAGTTTTCCTGTTCCAAAATAAAATTTCCTTCATCATCATAACTTCCCATAACACCAGGAGCGAATGTACCATCGTTAACAGTAACACCACTAAAACTTTCTCCGAAGCCACCGTACTCAGGTGTTGGACCTCCAACGGGTCTTACATCGTCTGTTAGTAACAATTGATCTTCGTTGGCAACAACCCAATCGCGCAATTCCTGACTTGGTTCACCACCTAATTCTCCTGGATGAACTAATCCATCGAGCCAAGTTTGTGTACTTACCGCTTCAGTAAGATAGCGATAAGTTTGTGATACATATTGACCACCGTATCTCCAATCAAATGTCATGTTTACAGTGAAATTTTTATAAGAAAGCGATGTTTGCAATCCGGCGATAAAGTCCGGATTATAATTACCTACTTTTGTATATTCTTCTTCACCTTCCCATTCAGCATCTAAACCGCTACCAAGAATTGGATATCCGTTATATGGTGAGTTTTCGTCTTCAACTCGTCTTATTTTGCGAGCATATAAATTACCCACTAACCCGTCACGACCGAGTTCTTCATCTTCAACGTAGCCTATATTTTTCACTTTAGCTTCGCTCCAAAATTGTATAAATTCAACTTCGTCGGTAAGTTCTAGTATTTTTGTTTCATTTTTAGTGAAATTCACATTAATGTCCCAATTCCAGTTTGCATTGCTTACTGGTGTTCCTCCTACTAAAAATTCCCAACCTGTACTTTGTAATAACCCCGCATTAATCTGAACCCCGCTAAAACCTGTTGAAGCAGCTAATGGAACACCTAATATTTGATTTCGGTTATCAACCGTGTACCAGGTTCCTTCAAAATGCAAACGGTTTGAGAACATTTTAATATCTGTTCCAACTTCAAATGAAGTCGATTCTTCAGGTAACAAGTTTGGACTCAATAAACCACTTGCTTTTGCCAATCTTATTGCTTCTCCCCACTGACCTGCGTCGCCATAAGTAGTTGTTAAGCTATAAGGAGACGTGTCGTTACCAACTTGTGCCCAACCACCTCTTAATTTAAACATGTTTACTTTGTCGCCCATGTCAAAAATTTTGTCGGCCATAAGACTCATCGACGCCGATGGGTAGAAGTAAGATCTGTTTGCTGCAGGCAAAGTGCTCGACCAATCATTTCTTGCGGTTAAATCAAGGTAAGCAATTTCTCTCCATCCGATGTTTGCTATTCCATAAACACTATTAATGGCTTTTTGGCTTCGGTAATTGCTGTAGTTTAATGCTCCGGAACTAATGTTTTGAATAGTAAATACATTTGGAACAACTAATCCTGAACCAGATTTAGATGAGTTGCTAATATTTGAAGCTTTTGAATAAAGTAGATTTCCTCCACCAGAAACAGTAAAAGTAAAATTATCCAAATCTTTTTTGTAAGTAGCCAGCATGTCCATATTTCTTTCTAACCCTGTACGATTTGAAATACCATATGCTCCATTGTTTGGTTCACTGGTATATCCCGGAGCTATCTTAGATTCACGAACTTCATCTGTTTTATTCATAGTGAATCTACCCATAATATTAAATTCAGGAGTTACCTCCCAATTTGCTACGATGTTGCCATAAATTCGATATCTATTAAAGCTATTGTTAATATCGTTAGCTAAAAAGTATGGGTTTTCGTGGTCTTCTGAGACTCGTGTTATATCATTTCCCGATCCATAATCCTCTAATTTTAGAATATCGATATTTGCAGGAGTAGCGTAAGCCCACTGCAATGGGTTTGCTCCACGGTTTGAAGCTGGTCTGTTTTTAGCCCAGGAATTACTAAAGTTAATATCTGTACTTACAGTTAAATTATCGCGTACTTTTGACGAAGCAGAAAGTGAGAGTCCATTTTTATTAAGGTCAGAATTTGGAACTAATCCGCTGTGTGTCATGTTGGTTACGCCTAATCTATAATTCGTGGTTGCATTGCTATTTGAAATAGATGCACCATTTGTTGTTGTATAAGCGTAATCGTTAATAAAATTATTAATGTTATTTGGATAAGAAACAACTTCGGTTGGTACAGGAACGCCATTTGCATCCAAAGGAGCATCCCATTGTACAGCCCAATATCCTTTGTCATTTTCTGGTCCGGAACCTGTTGCAGCAATTGCGTTAATATCAGGTAATACTCCGCCGCCAAAATTATCAGGGGAGAATGAGAAAAATCCGGAAGAGAATTGTGATTGCACATTAAGAAAACGGGCAGGAATATCAAAAACAGTGTTGGAAGTAATTGAAACTTTCATTCCATCTTTTCCTGAAGCTTTTTTTGTTGTGATAAGAACAACTCCATTACCTGCACGAGTTCCATATAAAGCTGCTGCACTTGGTCCTTTCAAAATAGTAACATTTTCAATACTCTCGGGATCTAAATCTGCAATTGCATTACCATAATCTACCCTGTTGTCGCTACCAAATCCACCAACGTTATTTACAGTATTCGACATTGGAACTCCATCCACAACAAATAGTGGCTGATTATCTGTAGTCATAGATGTTGCACCTCTAATAACCATGCTAACAGAAGAACCAGTTCCTCCTGTTGAATTAATGGTTACACCAGAAACTTTACCAGCCATTGAATTTAAAACATTCTCCTGAGCTACTCTGGTTAGTTCTTCTCCAGTTACTTTCCCAACCGAAAAGCCAAGAGATTTTTCCGCTCTTTTTATACCAAGAGCAGTAACTACCACTTCTTCCAGTGCTTCGATGCTTTCTTCCATTACAACATCAATCACACTTTTACCCTCAACTGCAATTTCCTGTGATTTAAAGCCAATAAAAGAAAAAACCAAAACAGCATCATTATTAGGAACTTCAATGTTGTATTTTCCTTCGAAGGTTGTAACGGTACCAATAGTAGTTCCTTTAACTATAATACTTAGTCCTGGGAGTGCAGTACCATCGGATGACGATGTAACAACTCCATTTACGTTTTGACCATTTACAGTTTGAGAAACAGCTCCAAAATATGCAAATAGTACTGTTGCTGATAAAACAAAAAATAATAAATGCCGTGTTATATTTTTAATATAATATTTATATTTCATATCAATTTTTTTTGATTAGTTTCTATTTGACTACTTCAAATGTTAATACCAGAGCAGTTGTACTAAGTGGTATTAACGGTTCCCAACTTACAACCGCAGCCGGATCAAGTGTCATGAACATAACAAGCCTCATTTTATTATCGGTAATCTCCTGAACAATTACCTTCTTTTGAAAATCCATAACTCCAATAAATTCTGTCGAATTTGGAAAATCTATGGTAGTTACACCCGGATATGTTAAAGTGGGATAACCATAAACAGGATGAACTCCCGAAGCAAAATCGGGCAATGCCGGAATAGTAAAATCTTCATTTTCATTATAAACAAATGTTGCATTCGCTTCTGGTGTATAAGTTGTTATTGCAAAAATATCAGCCCCGGCAATTAATTCTCCAGTTGTTTTCGTTATTGTTGTAGCACCTTGTTGTGCAAGAACTGAAGCATATAAAAGTCCTGCAAATGTTCCGCCATCATCTTTTACATCATGACCATAGCTACCATCAAAGTAGAAAGTAAATTCATCGTCATAGATTTCACCAATTCCGAGGTAAAGATCAAAAGCACCCGTAGGTAATTCCTCCACATCTGTAGCGTATGTAAAATTTATGTTAGCATTAGCAAGTTTATCCTGAACAGGATGATTTGCAGTTAGTTTCCACGTTTTACCATTTGTGGCTGTTGGTCCGCCGGTTAGTAAAACATAAGGTGTTAAGGCAATAGCTAAATTTACCTCAGTAACTTCTGTATTACCATTGGCATCGCTTGCCGTTAATATGGCTAAATAGTAACCGCCACTTTCGTAAATATGTACCGGATTTTGTTCCGTACTTGTGGTTCCGTCGCCAAAATCCCACGACCAACTAGTGGCGCTATGAGTTAAAGCTGTAAATGCTACCTGCTTATCGACGATACTATGGAAAATATCGGCGGAAAGAGGAAACGTAGGTCTAATCTCTTCTTCTGTGCACGACGAAGCAAAAAATATCGCCAACAAAAAGAAGAACATACCACGAGAAATAGATTTGTTTTTCATAAGCTAGATTTTAATTAAAGTAATTTTCATTTATTTTATTCTATATTTCAGGTTTGAAACTTTCCTTTAAAACTGCGGCTAAAATAATTTTCAAATTAGGTCATTTCATTAAGTAATAGTTAATATATAATTACGTTTTTTATCTAAAACTAATCCCATTAATTAACCAAAGAATATAGTATACGTCTGTTTTTATGAATTTGATACCTAAAGTTATTTAATTATCACATTGTAAATATATACTAAAAAATTATAAATAAAATTAAAATGTTATATTTAAACCGTTTTAGCACGCGAATAGGTAAGTTGCTGAAATATTGGTTTTTGATTTATTTTCCTGCAGTAATTTGTATTTCTTTTTCTTGTGAAAACAAGAAATTTAGGTTGAATACACCATAATATGATCAATTGTTTAATGGATAGAATAGCAATTATTCCACTTGTTTAATGCAGAATAAATAATTAAAAAATAGTTTTTACAATAACTGGGATACAAATATTAATTTTAAACAAAATATATTATGAAGAATAAATTTTCAATGTTACTGTTAATTTCTACGTTGTTATTTTTTGTATCGTGTTCAACAGGAACAAAAAAAGTTCAAAAGCAAAAACCAATTACTCCCGAAACTGCCTTACAAAGATACCTTGACAATGGCGATGAATCTTTTAAATGGGAATTGAAGAGAAATATGATTTTGGAGAATTAACTGCATTTGATATACTTCTTACTTCTCAAAAATGGCGCGAACATATCTGGACACACCAATTAACTTTATATGTTCCCGAAGAAATTAAATTTGATGGTGCGCTTCTGTTTATTACCGGAGGAAGCGTAAAAGATGGTTTGCCAAACTGGAAATCGAAAGAGAACGACGAAGCCAAACTATTTGCTCGGGTTGCTAAAAAAAATAGTGCAGTAGTTGCCATTATCAGGCAAACACCAAATCAACCACTTTATGATGGTTTGGTTGAAGATGAGTTGATTTCGTTTACCTTGCATAATTTCAAACAAGACAAAGATTACTCGTGGCCACTTTTGTTCCCAATGGTAAAAACAGCGGTTCGCGCCATGGATGTGGTACAGGCATTTGCAAAAGAAAATTTCGAAACTGAAATCTCGCGATTTACAATATCTGGAGCTTCTAAAAGGGGTTGGACAACCTGGCTAACCGGTGCAACTGATCCTCGTGTTGAAGCCATCGGACCAATGGTAATCGACGTGTTAAATATGCCCGTAAGTTTAGATTATCAGGTTGAAGCTTGGAATGAGTACAGCATCCAGATTGAAGATTACACCGAGTTGGAAATTCCGCAAACAGTAAATTCACCCGATGGGGATGCAATTACACAAATGATAGATCCCTACTCGTATCGCGAAAAATTAACAATGCCCAAAATAATTTTTATTGGTACCAACGATGAATACTGGCCGGTTGATGCGATTAAAAATTATATAAAGGATATTCCCGGCGAAAATTACATTCATTATGTACCAAATGCAGGGCACGGTTTAGGGGGCGGCGCGCAGGCTGTGCGTGCGTTAAGTGCTTTTTGGGGGCGGACACTTGAAAAACAAGAATATCCCAATTTTACATACGAAATTACTTCAAATGATAATTCGGCAACAATAACAGTTGAATCAAATTCCAATGAATTGCTCAATGTGTCTCTTTGGATTGCAGATTCAGAAGATCGCGATTTTAGGGATGAAGAATTTACTCCAATATCGCTTGAACAAAACGGGCCAATAAGATCTAAAGTTAAATTTCCTGAGAATGGATATAAAGCTTTTTATATCGATATGGAATATGCAGATCCGAAGGGTGGAAAATATACAAAAAGCACTAGAATGTATGTGGTTGATAACGATGAAGTACTTTAATTTGTGTTTGAATAGAAAGTTTGACGTCGCAAGCTTTGAATTCAAACTTTCTAATTAAACACTTTACTTTTTCGACGGATAGATTCTATTTAATACGATTTAATATGAGTGTCATGCGCATCAAAACAATTTTCTATTTATTTATCCTCATTTTTTTTGTCTCTTGCGGAAATAGCAAATTACTTCCCGTTTCAAGCTTTTATGAATACGACAAAAATTTACCACTTCAGAGTTCAGTTACACTTTTGGAAGATACAAGCGGATACAAACTGTTCTATGTTACTTTCCGAAGTGTTCATAACAAGGAAGTTACCGGATTGCTAACTGTTCCTGAGAAAAGTGAAAACCCAGCTCCTGTAATAATTTTATTGCACGGAAAAGGTGATCGCAAAACGGTTGATTACATTGAATATGGCAATAAAATGCTTTATGAAAATGGTTACGCTGTTCTGCGAATTGACGTAAGCAACCACGGAGATCGTAAAGAAAATGATTATGATTTCGATTTTAAAGGAGATACTCGTTATTGGACTCGCGATATAATAACTCAAACTGTATTCGACCTTCGCCGGACAGTGGATTTTATAGCTACCCGAAACGAACTTGATCAGAACAAAATTGGCTTTCTCGGAATTAGCCTTGGCGGAATAACAGGAACCATTTTTTGTGCGGTGGAAAATCGAGTTCAGGTTCCGGTAATTGTTTTGGCTGGCGGACAAATGAATCTGATGTTTGGAAAAAAAGCACTTTCTTCCGATACCAAAAATTATTTAAGTATTATGGAACCCATAAATTTTATTAAGCAGATTGCTCCCCGGCCTTTGCTAATGATTAATGCCGAAAACGATGATATTATTCCGCCTTTGATGAGTAAATTATTGTACAAAAAAGCAAAGAATCCAAAGCAAATAAACTGGTATCCTTCAAAACACCATGATATTCCGATTGACTCAGTTTATTCTGATGGAATTGGATGGTTTGATACTTATTTGAAGTAAAATTATGACTTTTCATTTTTTAAGCGGTTTGTAAAATAGTGTATTTTACAGTCAATGTTTTGGTTATATATCCTTCTTTTGTATAATAAAAGGTTGTCACACAAAAACATATTTTACAATGCAAAACCTAATAATATCAGTAATTCAGCCCAACATCATCTGGGAAAATCCACGAGTGAATTTGGATAAATATTCTGAGATGATTTCAAAATTAGACTCCACCGATGTAATTATTTTGCCCGAAATGTTTTCAACCGGATTTTCAATGCAACCCGAGAAACTTAAAGAAAAAATGGATGGAGAATCTGTTTTGTGGATGAAAAAAATGGCCAATGAAAAGAATTCTGTTCTTACTGGAACTTTAATTATAGAAGAAGAAAATAAAGTAGTAAACCGCTGTTTATGGGTTTTCCCTGATGGTAAAATAGAGAAATACGACAAACGCCATTTATACACAATGGGGCAGGAGCATCGGCATTATTCACCTGGAAATGATAGATTAATTGTTGAATACAAAGGTTGGCGCTTTTGTCCGCTAATTTGCTACGACCTTCGTTTTCCGGTTTGGAGTCGCAACCAGGAAAACTACGATGTAATAATTTATATGGCAAACTGGCCTTCTTCGCGTCACCATGTTTGGAAAAACCTACTAGTTGCGCGAGCCATTGAAAATCAATCATACTGTTTTGGCATAAATCGCATCGGAACCGATGGAACTGGATTGAATTATTTGGGCGATTCGGCACTGGTTTCTCCAAAAGGTTTTGCCAATTTTATGGGAGAAAAAGAAAGTGTAAAAACTTTTGAAATTTCTTATTCTGATTTGCACGATTTTCGCAAAAGTTTTCCGCTTTTGGATGATCGGGATGAATTTCAAATAATATAATAAAATTTACATACATCTATAATCTGAGCGTTAATCAACGTTTCAGAATCATATCACTTACACAATTTTTACAATAACAACTAATTTCTTAGTTGTATATCTATTAGAAAAACAGATTGGTATAGAATTTGTAATTCAACAACTAAGGTTTTAGTTAAGAAACTAAACTAATAGTTATGTGTTTGTGGGGTTGCTTGTGATAACAAACAATTAAGAAATTAGGATTGTAAATTTTATTAAAAGAATTAAAAAATGAAAACATCCATAATCAAAAATTCTCGTGCTGATCCTATTTCAAAACGAAGAAGAAGAATTGTATCTAGTGCTGCAAAGCAGGGAACTGATTTATTCATTGCGTTAATAATTAATAAGTTTTAAAATTTAAATAGAAAATCATGGAACTCAAAAAATCAACAAAAGCTAATCTGGAAAATAAACGGAATTTTTTTTTTCTTTTTGGCTTAGTAGTCGCTTTAGGAGTAATCCTTTTAGCTTTCGAATGGACAACTTCACCCGGTAAAGCAGAGTCTTTGGGTTCGATTCAATCACAGGAAGTTGAGGAGGAAATTATTCCAATAACTCGTGAGCAGGAAATAAAACCACCACCACCACCACCACCGCCAAAAGTTGTAGAGGTTTTAAATATTGTGGAAGACGATGTAGAAATTGAAGATGAACTTGAATTGGAAGATTCTGAAGCAGATGATGAAACCGTAATTGATGTACAACCGGTAATTACAACTGTTGAAGAGGAAGAAGTTTCTGCAGATTATATTTTTCTAATTGTTGAAGATCCGGCTGAATTTCCAGGAGGCGACAGAGCTTTGTATCAATACATTAGCAATTCAGTCAAATATCCGGTAATTGCCCAGGAAAATGGAATACAGGGAAAAGTATATGTAAAATTTGTTGTGAATGAATTGGGCAAAGTAAGTAATGGGGAAATTCTTCGTGGTGTTGATACTTCGTTGGACAATGAAGCGTTACGTGTGATAAATAGCCTGCCTAACTTTAAACCTGGAAAACAACGGGGAAAACCGGTGAAAGTGTTTTACAACGCGGTAATTAATTTTCAATTACAATAAGTTCAATTATTTTTGTTTTGAAATAAAACCTAAAACTACATAGTTAGTTATTAAACTAATGATTTAGTTTTAGGCATGATTTTTGTAAATTCACCACCTAATTCCATAGAATCTAATATTCAAATAAAATGAAAGAATTAACAAAAGCCGAAGAGCAAATTATGCAGCTTCTGTGGAAGCAGGAAAAAGCATTTGTAAAAGACATAATTGAGCAAATGCCTCTTCCAAAACCTGCATACAATACGGTTTCAACAATCATTCGTATTTTGGAGAAAAAAGGATTTATTGGACATAATGCTTATGGAAAAACACATGAATATTTTCCATTAATTTCGCGGAAAGAGTACACTGGAAAGTATATGAAAAATTTCATGCGCAACTATTTTAGCGGTTCTTTTCAGGAAATGGTTTCATTTTTTGCCAAAGAAGATAACATGAGTTTGTCGGATTTGGATGATTTAATGGAAGATGTAAAACGTGATATGGAAAACGAAAATCCGAAATAAAATGAATAACGCAGTTAATTTTATAATTGAGTCGGGAATTAGTCTTTCGTTACTTGCAGTAATTTATGTTTTTTTCTTACGTAAAGAAACATTCTTTAAACTGAATCGCCTGTTTTTATTGGGTTCTGTTCTGTTTTCAGTTGTTCTGCCATTCTTGAAATTTCGGATTTTTAATCCACGACCAGTTATGTTGGCGGAAATCACAGTAACGCCGTATCGGAATTTGATTGAGGCAGTTAATGTTTATAGTCATGGACTCTCGGGAAGTGTCGAACAAGTTATTCTTTCCACTCAATTACTGGTATTCGCATACTTGGTTGGGGTGTTAATTTTTGCTTCCCGATTTTTATTCCGTGTGCTTCAAATAATATTCATTATCCGTAAAAATCAGGTTCAGGAATTAGACGGTTTTAAGCTAGTTGTTCTTGAAAAAGAGATAAGTCCGTTTTCCTTTATGAAATATGTTTTTATAAATCGAACCTTACAAACCACTGAAGGATATGATCGTATGATTGATCATGAATTGGAGCACGTTAAACAGGGACATTCCTTTGATGTAATTATTCTGGAAATATTAACTGTTTTTCAATGGTTCAATCCGTTTATGTGGATGCTGCGCCGCGCTATTCGCGAAAATCACGAGTTCCTAGCCGATCAGGCAGTGTTGACTTCCGGTGTCAACCGGGGGCATTATAAAAAATTATTATTAAATCAGTTTGTTGGTGGCCAATTGGTTATTGCCAACAATTTCAATTATTCATTAATTAAAAATAGAATTAAAATGATGTCAAAAATAAAATCTTCAAAATTAGCAATTTCAAAAATAGTATTTGGAATTTTGGTGGCTGCTGCCCTTGTAATTGCATTTGCCTGCGAACAAAAAGAATCGGTTGAAGTTGAATTGGCTGTGGAAGAACAGCCCATGAAAATGCAAGTTTCTTTTCTGAATGAAAACTTAAAAATTGAAGCAACTTCAGAAGAATTGGCAAAATTGAAAAGTATGTTTTCTGATGAATCAGGTTTTGAAATAACGAAAGATAGTTTGGGAAATGTGTTATTGGTGAAAAAAGAAGTTGTTACGCCTAAAATACTGAGTAGTGATGATGATATATTTTTTATTGTTGAAGACATGCCCGAATTCCCAGGTGGTGAATCAGCTTTAAGAAAATACATTGCTAATACAGTACAATATCCTGAAATTGCTCAGAAAAATGGAACTCAGGGGAAAGTTTATGTAACGTTTGTGGTCGCAAAAGATGGATCAATTGCGAATTGCTCAATTGCTCGCGGAGTAGATCCTTTGCTCGACAAAGAAGCTTTGCGCGTGGTTAATAGCCTTCCGGAATGGAAACCCGGAAAACAACGAGGGAAAGCTGTAAACGTAAGTTACACTGTGCCAATTAATTTTGTTCTTCAATAGTAACCAGTTATATCTGAATCTTAAAAAAAGAATCCAATATTTTAGAATACCATTCCTGCGAAGGCTGGAATCTGTTTCAAATTGGCAGGTCCACACTTTCGTGAGAATGGAAATAAAAACCAGCCATGAAAACCACAAAGCATTTTTTGTTATTTATCTCAATAATCGGAATCTCATTTGTTTCCTTTTCACAAGAAAAAATTGATTTGTTAATTCTGAATAAGAATTATGAAGAGGCATTGACAGAGATTGAAATACAGATAAATAAAAACTCTTCGGCACAATTGTTTTATAAACAAGGATTGATTTATAATAATTTGCAAAACTATCAGGAAGCATTAAATTCTTATTCGGCTGCATTGCAGTTTGAACCAAATAATTCTGAGATAATAGCCGACATGGCAGAAGGATTATCTATTCTTGGCAACCACTACGATGCAGTTACTTACTTTAAAAAAGCAATTGAACTGGAACCTGAAAATCTTACACTAAAAGGGAAGTTGGGTCGTGTTTATATTAATCAGAAAAAGATAAAACCTGCGTATGATATTTTTGCGGAAATATTTACCAAAGACTCGTCCAATGTTTATTGGAACAAACAATTGGCATATTGTTCGTTTCGGGTTGGGAGAAGAACACAGGCCATTTCATTGTACGAAAATGTATTGGAAGTTAATCCACGCGACTATGGAACTTATTCAAATCTAATTCATTCGTATAGTACTAAAAAAGAGCCCGATAGAATAATTGCTACGATTGATAAAGGACTTCAGCAATTCCCAGGTGACGCAGCGTTGATTTTGGAACGTGCAAATTTTTATTTTAAAACTAAAAATTATGAGCCTGCAATGAATGAGTTTGAAAATTATTTTGCTGCCGATGGAGATTCTATTTATGAGATTGTAATGAATTGTGCAATTAGTACCTATTTTTCTGAAGATGTGAATAAAGCCTTGAAGATATTGGGTAGCCTTTTTAAAGCAAATCCCTACGACCCGTTTGTCCAGTTTTATATGAGTCTTTGCAATAAGAGATTGAAAAATTTCGAGGAAGCGGAATCGATGATGCAATGGGCGATTGAAATGTCAATCCCCGATTATGTATCTGAAATGTACCATCATCTAGGACAAATTTTTGGGCAACAGCGAAAGTTTAAAGAATCGATAGAAGCGTTGCAAAAATCGTACGAAATCAAACCAAACAATCACGAAGTTCTGTTTGAAATAGCAACAACTTACGAAGAGTTTAATTCGAACAAAACACTGGCATTAAATTATTATCGGATTTATTTAGAGGAAGCTAGCGATGGTGCCAAAAACGTAAATTATGCCCTAGACCGAATAACCAAGTTAAAAGAAGATCTGTTTTTTGAGGAATAAGTTTCCACATTAAAATTCCTGAATCCCAGTTTTTTCTCTCACCAAATTCGAAAGCTGAACACGACTTTTTACTCCAGTTTTTGTATAGATTCTATAATTGTGATCTTTTACAGTTTGTAAGGTTATAAATAATTTCTCAGCAATAGTTTTGTTTGATTTACCGCTGCAAATTTCCAACATAATTTCAGCTTCACGTTTCGATATTTCGTAAAGTTTGCAAAAAGATAAAAAATCGATGTTGTTGTTTGTTGTTTGTAATTCTTGAGACAGAGAATGCAACTTTATTTGTACAGGAATATAAATGCTAATCCCGAAAAGAAGAATTATTGAAATACACATTGTTAAGTAACCAAACGAATTAAAAAAGCTGATAACTACCGAATAAACAAGCACTCCTAAAATATAAAGTAAAACCCCTTTTTTAGTTAAACCAGTTTCTTTTAATAAAGGCGCACTTCTTTTAGGTTTTAAAAATGGAAGTAAAAAAATGAAATGGGCCACCAAATTTAAAAACACGATAATTCGTACAATAAAAAGATCGGGTTTTGCAGGAATTTGCAAAATTTTATTTTGGACTAACAAAGTAAGAACAAATATAATCACTACGAAAGTAGGAAAATAACTATAAACAAATGCTTTCGAAAACTTGTAACCATTCAAGTTGAAACTAAATTTCAACAACATAAACCAACTTACTACCATAAACGGAATACCGATTACAGGAATAAAAATCGCAAGTTTTCCACTTAATTCAGGACTTAAATTCAGGTCGGAAATAATTTCACGCAATGCTAAATTTCCCCAAATTCCATATATAAAAAAAGAGAACAGGAATATCTGCTGATACAGCAATATCGCAAGAACCGGTTTTTTGTAGGTCTGAAATAACTGAAACGAAATCATTACACCAATCGTTGCCATTCCGGCTGAAATGATAAAAGTTACGATGTATGAAATATATTCAATCCACATTTTAGTTTACAACTTTAGTATTGCATCGCAATAATACAAACTTGCAAGGATTCCTGCTACCTACGAAAGTAGTGAATATAATATATCCTACTTTAGTATGAAGGATATTTTTTAATTAAGGCTTACTTTCGAATTGTCAATGTCCAGAAAAACATAAATTTAAAACGTAGAAAAATGGAAAGCAACAAGTATTTTAATCTGGTTCCCTCGATAGGAGGAAGTTTTGGTTACAGTTGGCGAAAAATGTTTGAAAAGGCATTTTTACCGCTTCTTTTGGCAGTTATTATTGTTGGTATTTTAAACGGTCCGTCGGCCGGAGCAAATTGGAAAATGGATGGCGATAATTTCGATTTTCCTTTTCTATTCCTTTTCCCGGTTGTTATTTTTGGATTAGCCTATACTTTTATGTTTAAACCTGTAATTAATTATGGCGAACACTTTTTATTTATTAAAGCGATGCGCGATGATGAAGCCGAAATAAAAACACTTTTTGAAGGATTTAAAACTAAATATTTAAATATCGTTCTTGCTAATCTAATTGTAACCGCTTTAGTAATGCTTGGTGTTGTAATGCTTATAATTCCAGGCATTATTATTGGCATTCGCTTAACTTTTGTTTCATATTTAGTTATGGATAAAGACATGGAACCGATGAAAGCCGTAGAAAAGAGTTGGGAAATGACTCGTGGACACGGATGGGAAATTTTTGGGATGGCAATACTTTCGGGATTCATTTTTATAGGTGGGATTTTGGTGTTTTTTGTTGGAGTTATTGTTTCGATAATGTGGATTCATTCTGCTTTTGCCACTTTTTATCTGTCGGTATTAAACGAACACGATGACAATAATCCGATTCCAATATTAGGAGTAAACGAACAATAATACAATAAACAATTTTCAAGCAATTAAAGTGGTCCGGAATATTTTCCGGGCCATTTTGTTTTAAAATGAACTACTTTGTGTATTTTGCCGCACTAAAATTTTTTGTGAATGAAGAAGTGTATTCTTTTCTTTTTATTTATTGGTTTCGTACAAATTTCCAACGCTCAATACTTTCAAACCGGGCAGGATCCGGCATTCCTTAAATGGCGACAAATTAATTCCGAAAATTTTCAACTTATTTATCCCGATTATTATGAAGTGCAAGCTCAAAAGTTAGCTCGTGTAATGGAAAAAGTTTACAATTATGAAAGTAAATCCCTTTTTCACAAACCAAAAAAGATTTCAATAATTCTACATACACAAACGGTAAAATCTAATGGTTTAGTTGCGTATGCACCTAAACGGTCTGAATTTTATACCACGCCACATCAAGGTATTTATTCGCAAGATTGGCTGGAACAGCTGGCATTACACGAATTTCGACATGTTGTACAAATTGATAAGATCAATTCGGAAATACCAAAAATCATAAAAATATTACTTGGGGAACAAGGAACTGCGCTGGTTTTTGGTGCTTACTTGCCGTGGTGGTTTATTGAAGGCGATGCGGTTGTAACCGAAACGGTTCTAAGTAAATTTGGGCGGGGTAGATTTCCTTCTTTTTTAATGGAACATAAAGCACAGGTTGTTGAAAAGGGAATTTATAAATACGACAAAGCTTACAATGGCTCGGTTAAAGATTTTGTTCCCGACCATTATAAATTGGGTTATTACATGGTTGGAGCAACCCGAGATAAATATGGAGTTGGCTTGTGGAATTCTGTTTTAAATCGGGTGGGAAAGAAGCCTTTTTCTCTCAATCCATTTAATAAAGCTTTGAAGATGAATACCGGTTTTAATAAAGTACAATTATATAATTCAGTTTTTGATAGTTTGCAAAATGTTTGGGTTGAACAGGATAAAAAATTCTCTGATGCAAATTATGAAATTCGTTCAGCTAAAAATAAAACCTTTACAAATTACAAATACAATCACTGGTTAAACGACTCAATAATTGTATCCTATAAAACTTCATTAAAATCAATTCCAACCTTCGTTACAATCAATAATCAGGGGAAAGAGAGTAAATTAATTCAGCCCGGAGTAATTTTTAATGAATCGGTTAATTATCGAGCCGAATGGATTGTTTGGAGCGAACAAGTACCCGACCTTCGCTGGTCGCACAGTGGCAAATCATTTATTCAGTTGTATAATATTGAAACTTCGAAAACACGCAAAATAATTCCTGAATTTAAAGCTTTTGCTCCGGCAATTTCGCCCAATTTAAAGAGTGTTGTTGTGGTTGAAGCAGATTTTTCGAGTAATTATTATTTGTCGGTTTATAGCATTGCCGATGGTAAACTTTTACATCGAATTCAAACCAAAAACAACAAATATTTTTTCTCGCCCGATTGGTTAAACGAGAAAGAAATTGTTGCAGTTGTACTTTTAAATGAAGGAAAAAAGTTGGCAAAATTTAATATTGAATCCGGTGCTATATCTTATTTAATTGATGGAGATTTGGGTGAACTAAAAAACTTAAAAGTAGCAGGTGACCGATTATATTTTACATGCAGTTATTCTGGTAAAAACGGATTGTTTTTTCTGAACCTGGCAAATAACTCCATTCAACAAATTTACGAACCACGTTTTGGAGCCGAATCTCCAGCTATTTCTCCCAATAACGAAATTTTATTATTTAGCGATTATTCTGCTGACGGATTTCGTTTGCTGGAAATTCCTTTGAATGAATTGCAACTTCGCCCAATAAATATGAATAATAAAGTTGCATACGATTTGGCAGATAATTCGGCGAGGCAGGAGTCTGGAGTACTTGACTTATCGATTTCCGATACGATAAAATATAAATCAAAAAAATACAGCAAAGTTGCTCACCTTCTCAATTTTCATAGTTGGGCACCGGCTTCTGTCGATGTAAATTCGTATGATATTACACCGGGAATAAGTTTTATGTCGCAGAACAAATTGGGTACATCCGAAACCATTTGGGGGTACGAGTGGGACGTTACAGAAAAAGCAGGGAAAGTTTATGGAAAATATACTTTTAAGGGATGGTACCCAATTTTCGATGTCGAAATAAATTCAGGGAAACGCTCATCGGATTACCAATTAATTACGCAAACAAATAATAACCAAGGGCAAGTTGTTAAGCAAGACACTATCCTTGAACGTTTTACATGGAAAGAAACAAATATTGATTTGGATGCGCGTATTCCTTTTAATCTCTCAAGAGGAAAATATAGCCGACTTCTGCAACCTGAAGTAAGATATGGATATACATTTTATGGTCATAACGAATTCACGCCTGAGCAGTTTTTTGAAGGTAATTTCCAGTCGCTTACTTATCGCCTGTATTTCCAACAGTTTTTAAGGCAAAGTGCGCAAGATGTTTATCCTAATTTTGGTTTTGTGGCAGATGTAGCTTATTATCATTCTCCAGCCGGCGACACTGAATTGGGAAGCATGACTGTTGCACAGTCCTATTTGTTTCTTCCAGGTTTTCAAGCAAATCATGGAATTCGGCTTTATTCCGGAATTCAGAATAAACAGCCGTTTGAGACCCATAGTTTTTCCGATGCTATTCGGTATCCTCGTGGTTGGGGAAAACTTAATACAACAGAAATGTACAGTTTTGCCTTAGATTATAAATTACCTCTGTTTTATCCTGAATGGAGTGCTGGAGGACTTGCTTATTTGAAGCGTGTTACTACTTCATTGTTTGCTGATTACGCTCAATTGAAAGGAAATAATTACGAGGACGGTCATGTTGTTGGAAATTATACATCTAATATTTCTTCTTACGGAATAGAGCTTAGTGGAGATGTGAATTTTTTACGGTTTTATGCACCAATTGAAATAGGTTTTCGCACTTCCTATTTGCCGGAAGTTGATAATCTTTATTTCGACTTTTTATTGTCAATCGACTTTAATTCGCTTTAAGGTAATTACCGTTAATTCTGCTGGCATATCAATTCTAAAGGGAATGCCAACCGTACCTAGACCGGTATTTACATATAAATAAGTATCATCTGATTTATATAAACCACCCCAGTTTTTACGCACCAAATAAGAGAGGCTAAACGGAATTCCTGCTTTAACAAAACCAAGTTGGAGTCCATGAGTATGCCCTGAAAGTGTAAGAGCAATATTTTGTTTGCCATTAATTTGCGATTCCCAGTGTGCGGGATCATGCGATAATAATATTTTAAACGCATCTTTTGGAACACCAATCATTGCAGAATCTAATTCAGCATATTGTGGAAAAGGCGGATGCCCCCAGTTTTCAACACCAATCAAATAGATAGAATCTGATCCATTAGTTATCAGCTTATTTTCATTTCTTAACAGTTGAAATCCAAATTTAGAATGTGCATCGGTTATCGCTTGAAAATTATTGGTTTTCTCGACTTCGTTTTTCCAACTGCTATAGTTGCCATAATCGTGGTTGCCAAGAATGGAATAACTATTACCCTGTTTGTTAATACCCTGAAAAATTTTATCCCAATTATTCAACTCATTCGAGAAATTATTCACGAAATCTCCTGTAAAGACAATTAAATCAGGTTTTATCAATTCTGTCAGGTTATATACCTTTTTCAGGACTTTTTGTGATCCGATGAAACTTCCGAGATGGATGTCAGAAATTTGTACAATCCTAAATTCGTTAAATTCCTGTGGCAAATTCGGAAATTTCAACTCAATTTTCTGAACTGCCAAATCGTTTCTTCCAAAAATATTTCCATAAAGCATAATCATAAAAATAGAACCAGAAATAATTAATCCAATCCAATTAATTATAGAACGTTTGTATTTGTTGGAAAATAGTAGTCCAAGAATATAGAAAAAGAAGAGGGGGATTTTGATGAAAAAGTCGATAAGGAGAATTCCATTAAAAATGTAATACATCGAATAATTGTCTGAAGTACGAACATCACCTGGCCAGATGTATAACAAAACCAAAGCAAAAATCAATGCAACAAACAACAAATAAGAAATGATTCGAATTTTAGATTTAAGTCTGAAAATTACAAGTTGAATAATATTTTCAACCGCCCCAATAGTAATCAAGGTATAAATTACAAGAAACACTACCCAAAACAGCATCTGAAACGATCTCATCAATAAAACTTTAAAATTAAGTTATTCCAACGTAAAACGATAAACTAATAATTTTCTCTCAAATAGATGAATTTCAAACCTTTAATGCGTATTTCTACTCATTTTGACCACTTGAGAATTTAGTAAATCATTTTCGCAACCAACTTGTATGCAAATAGAAAAGTAAAACTATACTAAAATAGCAAATTGAAGAGAAAAGCTATATTGAAAAAGGGAAGAGGTAATAATTATTAAATAGTAATGGAATATTGGTGATAATAATTTCTTAATAATATGAATGGATACAATTATATCTATAAATCAAAAAATGGAATGAATATTGAAACATTTGTACTCAAAATAAATATTTAGCATCATCTTTCTATCAATGAAAGTTACTGTTGTAATCTTTGGCATTCTCTTGGTGGAATAAAAAAGTAAACCAAAAAATGAATAGTGTACCGTTTTTTATAAATAAAACAACAATACTAGAATAAACGATTGTTACAAAAATGCCAATAGTCAAGTGCAGACGATTTATATGATAAACACAAATACGTTTCATTGTTACAAAATAATCACGTTAAAATATCATAAAATATTAATGCATTATTATTCATAATATCAATTAGTTATCTATTATTACATAAAGTTTAATATACGACCATTAGCGAATTTAATA
>CAYZBC010000052.1:0-22234 GCA_964476535.1 uncultured Maribellus sp. | reverse complement strand
ACTTAATGGGGTGTAATTATATTTCTATTAAGCCGTATATTTAACACCCCACCCTAAGCATAGTGCTACATCACTTTTATCAATTCTGCAGCTATTTCGAGCGATAGTAGCCCACGTATGACGAGCCCATTTGGTTGTTACATTTTTTTGAATATTTAATCGTGTCAAAATGCCGTGTACATTCCTAGGTTTGTTTCCACTAATATTATGATTAATGAATCTAAAAAATATTCTATGATCCTTGAATTTTTCAGATGCATTCAATAACATTTTTTTGCCTTTATAGCGTTTGATAATTTCCAAGGCTTCCGGTTCCAGACGTATTGAAAATTCTTTGCCTTTTTTAAATCGATCATAGTATATGCGACCATTCCGTTGTTTTCCCAAATAATAAAGGTCTTTACCTTCTATTCCTATAAGATAAAACATCAACATGAAAATATCTCGTGCATATTTTTCTCTGTCATTTAACGATTTATGCTTCTTAAGCTTAATAATTTATTCTACTGTTAGTATATGGTCCCTTGTTTTTGAACCTCTTTTGGGTATCTTGTATTTTCGGAAAGGATATTGTGGAATTAGAATTTTATCCATTTCTTCTTCATTGTATCTATCTCGGCATTTATTAAATAAACTTCTAAATGTTCTCATATAATTAATAACACCATTCTTAACACCATTAGAACGCAAGAATGCGGCATAACTATTGAGAAAATTCAAATTAATTTCTGAAACAGGAAGTTTATCTCCAACAAATTTTCTTAAACTGCTAAGTGTTTGTAAATACTGACTTTTAGTTGCTTCAACTTCCACATTAGAAGCAAATTCCCTTATAAAATCAAAAAAATCTATTTGATAATTTTTAGTTTCACCTTTAAACAAATATTCTCTAAGTTCATTGATTAACATACTATTTATATGCTCGTCTATTTTCAAAGCACTTAAACGATATTTATGTAGAAGTTCAGTAAGTCGTACATTAACGAAATTTTTATGCTTCCCATATTTCATCAGACCTTCTTTATTATTAAAATGAGAGGGAGAAATAAATAAGTCAGTAGAGAGATGTTTTGTTTTGCGTTGGTGAGTAATACGAATTTTGATATTCGATGTTCCGTCGCCTTTAATGTCATTTTTCCCTTTTAGTATTACTGCTTTGAAAGTTGCCATAATGAAGTGTTTTTTAGTCAGAATTCTAAAACTATTCTAAAACATATATGACATAAAGGTACAAAACAGGCTGTACATACCAACGAAAAGATGAAAATAAATAACGCTAAAAGAGGCTTGTAGCATTAGTAAACGCTAGTGCTTTACTTAATTTCGTGCAAGCCACACTCTTTCCCGGAACCTTGCTCCCACCACCAGCGTCCGGCACGAAAATCTTCGCCCGCTTGAATAGCGCGTGTGCAAGGCTGGCAACCAATACTAACAAAACCCTGGTCGTGTAACACATTGTAGGGAACATTATTTTCTTTTACATATTGTTTGGTTTGCTCCAAACTCCACTCCATTAGTGGATTGTATTTTATAATTTCGTTTCCGGCATCCCACTCGTAATGTTTCATTTCGCTACGATTATTCGATTGCGAAGCGCGCAAACCAGTTATCCAGATTGTATTTCCATTTAAGGCACGTTTTAAGGGAATAACTTTGCGGATAAAACAGCACTCTTTTCTGTTTTCCAGAGATTCGTAAAAGCTGAACGGACCTTTTTTATCCAATAATTCTTCAACCTTTTCAGTTGGAGGGAAATAAGCTTTTATTGGTTGATCGTATTTTTCGAGTGTACTTCTATAAACTTTGTAAGTTTCAGGAAACAGACGTCCGGTATCTAACGTCACCACTTTTACATCTAAATTATTCTTAAAAATGAGGTCTGTAATTACTTGATCTTCGTAACCAAAACTAGTTGTAAAAACCACTTTCCCCGAATGATTTTTTACCAAATAATTTAGTTGTTCAATAATTGATTTTTTAGCTAATTTGCTATTTAAATTCTCTGTGAGTTTTTTGCCTTTCATAACAAATAAAGTTTATCGTAAAAAATCGAAAGAACCGTGCCCTCCTGTTTAAGAAATAAATGAACGGTCTCTTTGTCATTTTATCCAGTATCAAAAATCTTGATCTAATCGTCTTTTTTATTCCACATACAAAACCAAACCTTTCAGGTATTCACCTTCAGGATGATAAATACTAACTGCATGGTCGGTGGGTTGAGATAATTGGTGTAAAATACGAACCGTCCGTCCGGAAATAGCGGCGGCTGTAAAAACAGCTTGTCTGAAACGGTCTTTCGAAACTACCTGCGAGCACGAGAAAGTAAACAGAATTCCACCTTTTTTAATTTGTTCGAAAGCGCGGGTATTTATCCGTTTATAACCTTGCAAAGCCTGTGGCAATGTATTCCGGTGTTTTGCGAATGCCGGCGGATCCAAAATAATCATATCGTATTTATCCTGAATGTCTTTTAAATATTCAAAACCATCTGCCGCAAATGCTTCGTGTCGTTTATCATTGGCAAAATTCAGCTCCACATTTTCGTTGGTTAAATCGATGGCTTTTGCCGATGAATCAACCGAATGAACCGAGTTTGCACCACCTTTCATTGCATAAAACGAAAAACCTCCGGTGTAGCAAAACATGTTCAAAACATCGCGGTTTTTAGCATATTTTTGAACCAACAAACGATTCTCGCGCTGGTCGATAAAAAAGCCTGTTTTTTGCCCCAATTCCCAATCTACCTTAAACCTGAGACCATATTCCAATACTTCGTTTTCCACTTTTTCTCCCCATAAATAACCATTTTCAGAGGTAATGTCAGACTTAAATGGGAGTGTTTTTTCGCTTTTATTGTAAACAGCTTTTAATTTATCGCCCAAAACTTCCTGCATGGCTTTTACCAAATCTTCGCGAATTAAATACATTCCAATTGAGTGCATTTGCATTACGGCTGTTCCGTTATAAAAATCAATAATCAGCCCTGGCATTCCATCACCTTCAGCGTGAACCAAGCGAAAAACATTGGTTTCAACATTGTCGGTATAACCTAGCTTTTTACGCAAATTCCATGCACTTTCAATTTTCTTTTTCCAGAAACAGAAATCGGGTACCACCTCTTCAAACGAAACAATCCGAATTGTAATTGAGCCAATTTGATAATGCCCGATTCCAAGAAATTCGTTTTGATTTGAGTACACGGTAACTATATCACCCTCGGAAACCGGACCGTAAGTTTTTTTTATGGCACCTGAAAAAACCCAGGGGTGAAACCGTTTTAATGCTTGGTCTTTACCTGACTTTAATACTATTTTGGTATAATTATCGAGCATTATGAATTTTTTGAAAAGGTTTCGTAAATCTTCAAAGAGGTCCAGGCATCGGTAGCAGCATAAATTTGTTGTTTCTCCGTTAACTCGTCGACCTCCCAATTGGTAAGTTGCTGACCTTTCGAAATACGGAAACCACAAGCAATTGCTGTTAATTTTTTAAGACTGAAATTTTGAATCCCTAATTCAATGGCACTGTCCTGCAACTCTACAAATCCTCCGGGTTTAAATTTTCGGATTAACATCAAACCCTTAATATCGTCTCGAATGGCGACACCAGGTTTAATTATTTCGGGGTTCGCTAGAATATCACAAATCTTTTTCGATAATCCAATCTGATTCAATCGAATTAAAAATGCCTGTGTTTTTGTTGACAATTGAAGCAATGCAACATGATTGAACACTCCCTTTTTAAATGCTGGTTTTGTTTCGGTATCGAACCCAATAATTAATTGTTTCGAAAGAACTTCTTCAGCCTGCTGAAGCGTTTCTTTAGAATCTACAACAACAATCTCACCCTCGAACCATTTTAACGGTAATTCAACCAATTCTTCCTTTGTTATACTTTCTTTAAACATTCTCTATATTTCATCATTATTTCCCCAAAAATTATCCAACCATTTTGGGTTACCCGTTCCCGGTTTAACTTCCTTTCTAATTTCCGACTCACCGAATTCAACATCGCTGTACACCAACATGTGTACAGCACGCATTACATTTACCAATTGTTGTCCCCAGGCTCCTTCAAACTGAAACATACATTCGGCCAACGAATCATTCATTACATCCTCATTTCCAATACTGTAAGAGGTTATAAAATCCTTCAGCCCCTGGTAAATGTCTAATAAATTTTCAGAAACACTCGCTGTAACAGTTTCTTGCCCAAACTGAATATTTGGGTCGAATACTTCGTAAAAACTATCGTTTTCATTTAAAAGCTGAATCCATTTCTGTTGTAAGAAATTGTAGTCAAACTCCGTTATATATTTTTCCAGCTCGTCGTCGAGCAACCTTTCTGTTTTAGGCAAAACCGCTGCTTTTAAATAGAGCAGGGGTAAAAGTTTTTGTAGTTTTTGTAGATTTTCAAGTGCCGAATAATGGGATACATTTTCCATTGAGGCACAATATTCATTAGCCACTGTAACAAATTCAACTACATTTTTCGAATATACAATCTGATATGTATCGTTCTCTTCCATGTAAACCTTTCTATAAACTGCTGCAAAAGTAAAAAAGATTTCCAAGAAAGGAGGAAGGCTTGAATGAGTGAATGAATAAATGAGTGAATTAGAAGAAATTAAAATTGGAAAATTTTGAAATGTTATATTGTGAAAATGCTAAACTGTTTTACCGAAAACTGAGATTGCAACTGAACACTACCAACATTCCTCCTCACTCTCCTGACCACTCGAGCAAATTATCTATACGATAAATAATTTTATTATTGTCGAGCAACCATTTTATTACCTGACGCAGTTTTTGTTGGTCGCCCTTTAATTTTAATAATAAGTTTTCGTAAGTGATTGGGTTAGCGAGAATTTTCTTCACTTCTTTTCCTATTGTGTCAAATTCAAAAGTACTTAATTCTAGCGTTTCAAGCGATTTACAAACATCACAAATTCCGCATGGCGCCGAATCGGTTTCACCAAAATACTCCATAAGCATCTGACTTCGACATTTGGTAGAACTTGACGCATATTCAATAACCGACCCAATACGCCTGGTTAAATCCTTTTTTCGTAAATCGTAATTATCTTTCGATATTTTCAGCCGGTCGACATTTATCCGCTCTTTAACAAAGTAAATATAAGGTGTTCTGTTTCGTGGTACGTAATCAATTACATTCGATTTCCGTAAATGTTTCAAAAAATTGGAAACCTGTTCCTGGTCGATTCCCACACGTTTTGCCAGCAACTCTTCGTCCACCCTAACATAACCTGTAAACAGCCCGGTGTATGAGCGAAGAATTAATTTCACAAAACCATCGAAATTAGCATTCGCCACCTGAAATTTATACAAATCGTCGCGCGAAACGGTGAAATAAATTCGTGAAGGACTGTCAACCTCTTCAGTAAATTCCAAATAACCTTCTCGTTGTAATATTTTCAGACTATTATACACCATTGCCTGCTGAAATTTAAAAGCCTGTGCAAAACCTTGCAAATGAAATTCGAGCACTTGGCCTTTTCCAAATCCTTGAGCAATTTGTAAATAATTACAAAGTGCATCGTAAATTCTTTTAATGTTAACAATTTCAGGAAAAGCAACCTTTACATGCTTTTTTAGTTTGGTTGTATCGGTATTATTAAAAAGCAAAACTGCCGCCGATTTTCTACCATCGCGACCAGCACGTCCAGCTTCC
This sequence comes from uncultured Maribellus sp., assembly GCA_964476535.1. Lineage (GTDB taxonomy): Bacteria > Bacteroidota > Bacteroidia > Bacteroidales > Prolixibacteraceae > Draconibacterium. The sequence goes on along the minus strand of CAYZBC010000052.1, from coordinate 16,543 downwards.
TGATAATATGCTTCAAGCGAATCTGGTGGTTGAATGTGAATTACAAATCTCACATCGGGTTTATCGATTCCCATTCCGAAAGCATTTGTAGCAACTATTACACGCGTTTTGCCTTCTAACCAACTGTCTTGTTTATTGCTGCGAACATAATTACTCAATCCGGCATGATAAAAATCGGCTGAGATATTATTGGCTCGAAGTTCATCCGAAATCTCCCGTGTTGCTTTTCTACTGCGCACATAGATTATTCCCGAGCCTTTTACTTTTTTAATGGTTTCCAACAAATAACCAGTTTTGTTTTCCATGCCCCGAACCAGGTAGCTCAGATTCTCTCTCTCGAAAGACATTTTCAGGATATTTTTTTCTTTAAATTCCAGTTTATTCTGAATATCGTCGGCAACTCTTAACGTTGCCGTTGCGGTTAATGCCAGAAATTTAACATCGGGCAAAATTTTCCGAAGTTGCGCAATGTTCAAATAACTTGGTCTAAAATCGTAACCCCACTGCGAAATACAATGCGCTTCATCAATCGTTACCAGATTTACATTCATTTGCTCCAATCGCTCACGAAATCGCTCCGTATTTAACCTTTCCGGCGAAACATACAAAAATTTATATTCGCCCCAAACTGCATTATCCAAGGTTAATCTTATCTCACGCGATGTCATTCCACTGTGAATAGCCAGTGCTTTAATACCCCTGCGATTCAGGCTTTCCACCTGGTCTTTCATCAATGCAATTAAGGGAGTTATTACAATACATATTCCTTTTTGCGAAAGAGAATAAATCTGAAAAGTAATGGACTTTCCACCGCCGGTGGGCATCAACCCAAGCGTATCTTTTCCGTTTGCTACCGAATTAATAATATCCAGCTGCAAAGGTCGAAATTCGGGGTAGCCCCAATAACGAATTAATAACTGCTTGAAATCTTCCATTAATACAAATTAAGAAATCATTTTAATGTTTAACAATTTTTATTGCTGAAAACGTAGTTCACGGTTGAATTATTCAATACTAGTCTGCTATTTTTTTGTAGTTTTGCGAATTAATAAAAACATTAAAACTGTTGCTCATGTCGTTTCTTATTGATAAAGTTGAATTCGAAGGTTTAACATTTGATGATGTACTCTTAATTCCTTCCTATTCAGAAGTTTTGCCTCGCACTGTAGATCTTACATCTAAATTTTCGCGCTCGATAACCATTAACACACCAATTATAAGTGCTGCTATGGATACGGTAACCGAAAACCACATGGCAATTGCGATTGCCCGTGAAGGAGGAATTGGTGTTATTCATAAAAACATGGGAATCGAAGAACAAGCCCATCAAGTAAAAATAGTTAAACGAGCAGAAAATGGAATGATATACGATCCCATTACAATTACTCGCGAAAAAAAAGTAATTGATGCTTTGAATTTAATGGCAAAATATAAAATTGGGGGAATTCCTGTTGTTGACGATTCAGGGTATCTAGTTGGGATTGTTACCAACCGCGATCTTCGGTTCGAAAAAAACATGGATCGACCAATTATACAGGTCATGACCAAAGAAAATCTGATTTCAACTACCGAATCAACTGATTTGGAAAGTGCCGCAGATATTCTTCAGAAATACAAAATTGAAAAATTACCGGTTGTTGATAAAAACAATAAACTTATTGGATTGGTAACTTATAAAGATATTACCAAAGCCAAGGATAAACCTTTTGCATGTAAAGATGAAAAAGGCAGATTACGCGTGGCTGCAGGAATTGGCATTGCAACCGACACCATGGATCGTGTTGATGAATTGATTAAGGCACAAGTTGATGCACTTGTAATCGACACAGCACATGCTCATTCGTTGGGTGTTTTGGAGATGCTGAAGAAAATTAAAGCAAAATATCCGGAGAAAGATATTATTGCAGGAAACATTGGAACAACCGAAGCGGCAATTGCATTGGTAAAGGCCGGTGCAGATGGTGTGAAAGTTGGGATTGGACCGGGCTCAATTTGTACAACCCGCGTAATTGCAGGTGTTGGTATTCCACAATTATCGGCAATTTACAATGTTTCTAAAGCCATAAAAGGTTCTGGAGTACCGGTAATTGCCGACGGTGGAATTCGCTATTCAGGGGATATTGTAAAAGCTATCGCAGCCGGAGCAAATTCAATTATGGCGGGTGGGCTGTTTGCCGGTGTTGAAGAATCGCCGGGCGAAACCATTTTATTTCAGGGAAGAAAATTCAAATCGTATCGCGGAATGGGATCTGTTGAAGCCATGCAAAAAGGCTCAAAAGACCGTTATTTTCAAGATATGGAAGAGGACATTAAAAAACTTGTTCCTGAAGGAATCGCTGCACGAGTTCCATTTAAAGGGAGTTTATACGAAGTAATTTATCAGTTAATTGGCGGTTTGCGTGCTGGTATGGGATACTGCGGAGCTAAAAATATTGAAATACTTCAAAAAGCTAAATTCACAAGAATCTCAAGTGCCGGGGTACAGGAAAGTCATCCACATGATGTTAGTATCACACGCGAAGCTCCAAATTATAGTATTCGACAGTAATTTTAAATTTGCCAAAATACAATTATTAATTGCTACATTATCTGTTCTTCAAGTTACAAACACGACACTATAAATTTAACAAAAGTGTAGTTTCTTAACAAACTGGAATCAAATATGAAATCTATTTTCTTTTCATTCATAATCGTATATTTTTTTGCGTTAAGTGGTTTCGCACAAGACGAACAAACACTAATTACCATTGGCGAAACGAAGGTAAGTAAGGCCGAATTTGAACGAATCTACAAAAAGAATAACAACAACCTTTACAAAGAGGACGACAAAAAATCGCCGAAGGAGTACATGGATTTATACATTAACTTCAAACTAAAAGTGGTTGAAGCAGAGGCATTAGAAATGGATACTAATTCTGTATATATAAACGAACTTGAAGGTTACAGAAAAGAGTTGGCAGCTCCTTATTTAACAGATGTTAAATTTAACGACCAAATGGTAAAGGAGTTGTACAAGCGTATGTCGAAAGAGGTAAATGCTAGTCACATTCTTCTTCGAATAGAGAAAGGTGCAACGGAAGCAGAAGAACAAGCTGTTCTAAATAGAATAATAAAAATTAAACAGGAAATAGTTGCTGGCAAAGATTTTGGAGAATCCGCAAAGGAATACTCAGAAGATCCATCGGCTAAAACAAACAAAGGAAACCTCAATTATTTTACAGCTTTCCAAATGGTTGTTCCGTTTGAAAACGCTGCGTTTTCAACTCCGGTTGGTGAAATCTCGGAACCCGTACGAAGTGCATTTGGTTATCATCTAATTAAGGTGCACAACATTCGCGATAACCGAGGTGAATTATTGGTCGCCCACATTATGAAAATGTTTCCGCAGGGAGCAACACCAGAGATAAAAGCCAACTTAAAAAAAGAAATTGACGCCATTTACATAGAATTACAAAACGGAGCCGATTTTACTGAATTGGCGAAAACCAAATCGGACGATAAACGTTCGGCAGAAAAGGGAGGCGAAATGCCATGGTTTGCAGCTGGAAGAATGATTAAAGAATTTGCTGAACCGGCATTTAATATTAAAGACAAAGGTGATTTTATTGCACCGGTTGAAACTCAATTTGGTTTCCACATCATTAAAAAATTGGATTTTCGTGGCATTGCATCTTTTGAAGATTCCAAAGAAGATATAGTTAACCGCATTAAAAAAGATCCTGCCAGAAGCATTACCAGCAAAACGGCTTTTACAAATAAGCTTAAAAAAGAATACAATTTTCATGAAAACCCTGATGGAATTTTAAAGTTAACGGGTAAAAACATTGGTGATGAATTTGATGATTCCAATTGCGAATTATTCAAATTAGATAGTAAATCCTACGATCTTAAAGGATTTCAAAATTATATTCAAAAAGAAAAAATTGGAAGCGGGACGTACACTGAAAAATTTAACAAATGGGTTGAAGATGGAATTACCGAGCTTGAAAATTCAAAGCTGGAAGCGAAGTACCCAGACTTCAGATATTTAATGCAGGAATACCACGATGGAATTTTACTCTTTAATATTTCGGAAAAGAAAATATGGAATTATGCAGCTGAAGATTCTGTTGGACTGGAAAAATTTTACGTCAAAAACAACAAAAAATATTTATGGGAAGAACGTTTTAAGGGAAGTGTAATAACCTGCAACGACACAGTAACAAGGGAGAAAGTAGATGAATTTTTTGCTGCGGAAATGACCAAGGAAGAAATTATTGACCTATTAAATTCGGAGGAAAAAATGATAACAATTGAAGAAGGTGTATGGGAAAAAGGAAACAATCCAATTGTTGATTATTTTGTTTGGAATCAAAATAAACCGGCTAATTTCGACGACGATGTTACTTTTATTCGAGGAAACAAAATACCTTCTGAACCAAAAAGTTTAAACGAGGCACGTGGTTTATACATATCAGACTACCAAAACTATCTGGAACAAAACTGGATTAAAGAGTTACGAAAAAAATACAAAATAACCATCGATAAAAAACTTCTGAAGACTATTGAAGGTGTTTAAGTTTCATTTGAAATATAGCATTTTATTTTTCGCAGGATTATCTATTCTGAGTTGCACAAACTATGAAAAACCGAAGCAAGTTGTGGTGGCAGAGGTGAGTGAAAAAAAGCTATATGCCAGCGACCTATCCAGAATCATTCCAACTGACATAGAAAAAAAGGATAGTTTGATTATGGCAAACGACTTCATAAAAAAATGGATAAAACAAGAATTACTCATTCAAAAAGCAAATGAAAATTTAACGTTTGAACAAAAAGATGTTACTCGTGAGTTACAGGAATATCGAAACTCATTAATCATTTATAAATACAAAAATGAATTAATGAAACAAAAAATGGACACAATTGTTACTGACAATCAAATTGAGCAATTTTATAGCTCAAACCCTGAAAGTTTCAATTTAAACAAAAACATAGTAAAAGCCATTTTTATAAAAATACCAAACGAAGTTTCCAATCCTTCGCTTTTAAAAAGTTTAATAGCCAATACCAGCGACGAAGGATTAGAGGAATTGAAAGACTACTGTTTGCAATACGCCAAAGGCTTTGATGTTTTTATCGATAACTGGGTCGATTTTGAGACAGTAAAAAATAACATTCCGCAAGAGATAGACAACGATGTTCAATTTCTCGCACACAATAATCTGATAGAATTGAAAGATTCAAATTATTATTATCTTGTCCGCATTCAGGAATATAAACTACAAAACGATTTAGCACCGCTTGATTTTGTGGAGTACAACATTAAAAGCCAGATACTAAACAAGCGCAAAATTGAGTTCTTAAAACAGATTGAAGAAAATATTTACACCGAAGGAATAAGAAAAAACAGGTTCAAAGTATATAATTAAGAAGAAACATGAAACAAAATAAAAGAATGAAAATAGGAACATTATTACTTGCGCTTCTCGTTAGCACAATAAGTTTTGCACAAGACAAAATGGTTGACCAAATTGTAGCCGTGGTGGGAGGAAACATTATTTTAAAGTCGGAGGTGGAACGTATGCACATGGAGCAGCAAGCCCAGGGTGTAACAACCGATGGAGATATGAAATGTGAAATATTGGAGAATTTTTTAATCGACAAACTTTTGGTTGCCGAAGCAGAATTGGATACATTAATTGTAGTAACACCAAGTGAAGTAAATCAAAGAATGGATCAACAAATGCAAATGTATCTCTCTTATATGGGATCGGAAAAAGCTGTTGAAGATTATTTTAAGAAAACGATTGTTGCAATTAAATCAGAAATGCAGGAAGGAATTCGCAACCAACTGTTAAGTCAGCAAATGCGAGCTAACATTGTAGCAGACGTTAAGGTAACTCCTTCGGAGGTAAGGTATGAAAATAGAAACTTAAAGGAAGACGAAATTCCAACAATACCTGCACAGTTCGAATATGCGCAAATTACCCTTCAACCAAAAGTTGAACTTGAGGAAGATAACCGGGTGAAAGCACAATTAAGAGATATAAAAAATCGAATTGAAAATGGATCCAGTTTTGCGGCAATGGCGGTTATGTATTCCGAAGGTCCATCGGCAAAAGATGGTGGAGTAATCGGATATTTAGGTCGCGGAGAACTAGATCCTGCCTACGCAGCGGTGGCATATAATTTAAAAGGCGACAAGGTTTCAAACGTAGTAAAAAGCTCCTTTGGTTATCACATCATCCAATTTGTAGATAAAAAAGGTGAAAAAATTAGCACACGTCATATTTTAATGAAACCAAAAATTACGGTGGAGGCAAAAGAAGATGCTTATACCCGTTTAGATAGCCTGGGCAATCTAATTCGAAAAAACGATGTTTTGTTTGATGAAGCTGCCATGCGTTTCTCGTTTGACAAAAACACCAGAAATAATGGTGGTGTTGCCATCAATCCAAATACTATGTCTTCGAAGTTTTCGGTGGAAGAACTGGATCCCGATGTCAGTAAAATTCTAACAACAATGAATATTAATGAAATTTCAAAACCTTTTGAAACCATCGATCCGGAAAGCCAACAAACCATTTACAAAATTGTTAAATTGTTAAAAAAAGGAGATGCTCATAAAGCCGATTTACAGAACGATTACCAACAATTGGCAGAAATGTATTTGGTGAAAAAGAAAGAACAGGTGCTGGAAGAGTGGATTGGCACCCGACAGTCGGAGACCTATATTCGAATTGATGATACTTATGCCAATTGCAATTTCGATTTCAAAAACTGGGTTAAATAATTTGTTTGAAAATCAAAAAAAAAAGAATCAGATAAAACATTCATTCATTCTGTTAAATAGGAACAAAATTTAATTTATAGTTGTATTTGATTCGGTTGAAATAAAATAATAATCATATGGATTTCAAAAACGACGTGGAAGCTTTGGATGCGCTACGTATTAAATTCGAAGAACTAAAAATAGAAATTACCAAAGTAATTTACGGTCAGGATGAAGTAATTTCGCAAGTTCTAATTTCGTTGTTTAGCCGTGGCCATGTTTTATTAATTGGGGTTCCGGGTTTGGCGAAAACATTACTGGTTACTACAATTTCTCGTGTTTTGGGGTTAAAATACAACCGTATTCAGTTTACACCCGATCTAATGCCGTCTGATATTATTGGCACTGAAATTTTGGATAACGAAAGACAATTCAAATTTATTCGAGGTCCTTTATTTGCTAATATTATTTTGGCCGATGAGATCAATCGTACTCCGCCAAAAACTCAATCGGCATTGTTAGAGGCAATGCAAGAAAAAACGGTAACTGCAGCAGGACAACGTTTTGAACTGGATAAACCTTTTTTTGTTTTGGCAACGCAAAATCCCATTGAACAAGAAGGTACTTACCCACTGCCAGAAGCTCAACTCGACCGATTTATGTTTTCTGTTTGGCTCGATTATCCAAAATTTGAAGACGAATTAATGATTGTAAGAAATACAACCTCGACATTGGAAGTTGAATTGGAGCCAATTATTTCGGGCAAGGAAATAAGATATTACCAAGACCTGATACGAAAAGTTCCCATTAACGACAATGTGCTAAAATATGCTGTTGAACTAGCTGCAAAAACACGACCAAATACGGAAAAAGCAGCCGATATTTCGAACCAGTATTTGAAATGGGGTGCGGGACCAAGGGCTTCGCAATACTTGGTTTTAGGTGCAAAAACCCATGCAGTTTTACACGGAAAATATTCACCCGATATTGAAGATGTAAAAGCTATTGCTTCTTCAATTTTAAGACATCGGATTATTAAGAATTACAAAGCCGAGGCTGAGAACATTTCGGTGGAAAATATCATTGATAAATTAATCTGATGCCATCGGTTTTTTTCAATAGAATTTTTCAAAACATCCACTTTATTTCAATAAAGATATTTTTTCTATTGCTATTTATTTCATCTTTTTCCTATGCGCAAGAAACAAAGAGAATTGAAATATTAAAGTCTGGTTATGGAGAATCCGACGAAACCCTTCCGGCAAATTCACAACGATTGATTGACAGCGTATTAATTCAACACAAAGAAATTTTGCTTTGGTGCGATACTGCGTATATTTACTCAGGAACAAATAAAGTTGATGCGTTTGGAAATGTACATATTAAACAAGGCGACACAGTAAATTTATCCGCTAATAATATTTTTTACGATGGAGACATTAGTTTTGCCCAGGCATGGGGGAATGTTATTCTGGTTAATAAAGCAACCACCCTTTACACCGATACGCTCGATTTTGATATGAGAAATAACATAGGCTATTACAATGATTATGGAAAGATAGTGGACAGTACGACCACAATAACAAGTATTATTGGCAAATACTTTATCGATGAAGATTTAATCCATTTCTATAAAGATGTAGTTGCGCAAAACGATGATTTTACCTTAAAAAGTGACACCGTTAAATACAACACCGAAACCGGAAAACTTTTTATTGAAGGTCCTACAACCATTCGCGACTCGGTGAATACAATTTATACCGAAAACGGATGGTACGATTCAAACACCGGAGAAGCAGAGCTGAAAAAGAAATCGATTATTTTAGGTGAAACACAGCAAATTGATGCCGATTACATTAAATATAACAAAGAAAAAGGCACAGGGACGGCCATGGGTTCAGTTAAAATTCAGGACATTGAAAACAGTTCAATTATTCTAGGAAATGTCGCTGAATACAATGAAATTGAAGAAACTGCAATGGTTACCGATTCGGTAATTTATCTTTCATTCACTGATACCGACACCTTATATTTACATGCCGACACCTTGCGAACAGTGCCTGACACAATAGAAGGTGAAAAAATAATTTCGGCTTATTATGGAGTGCGTTTTTTCCGGGACGATATGCAGGGAATTTGCGATTCGTTAGTCTATTTCACAAAAGATTCCATCGTTCAACTCTATCATAATCCGGTAATTTGGTCCGAAATTCATCAACTTTCAGCCGAGTTAATAGAGATGAAACAGATAAATGATGGCCCCAACGAGTTGCATCTTTCGAACAACAGTTTTATTATTTCGAAGCAAGACTCCGGACAATTTGATCAAATAAAGGGGAAGGAGATGATTGGTTATATTGTAAACCAGGAACTCCAAAAAATAGATGTTGACGGCAATGGACAAACTCTTTATTACGCCAGAGAGGAAAAAGAAATAATTGGATTAAATAAGGCTGAAAGCAGTAAAATTACCATTCGTTTTTTAGACGGAGCTATTCACCAAATCGCTTTTCACAAACAGCCTCAGGGAGAGTTAAAACCTTTGTTAGGATTAACTGAAGAAGATAAAAGATTAAGTGGGTTCGATTGGAAAATTAAATTACGCCCACTAACAAAGCACGATATCTTTCCGCGGCCTGAAATTGTACCTGTTGAAGTAAAAGATGAGTTTGAGAAAGATCCTGAATTGGAAAAACTCCAATAATCAAATGATTCTCAATATTAGAGACCGTTTAGACTTTTGAAATTCGTTATTTGAAATTTATTTATCACTACGGATTTGGTGCTTCTTTATTAAAAATCAGATATTTTATTGATAAGCATAAATTAATATTCCTTTGTTTCGTTAAAAAATAGCAGAGTTTATTATCTGTATTTTAATTATTCGAATAAAAAACTGCTATATATTTTCATTTTAAAAAAATATTTTGATATTTGCATCAATTCGTAAGTAAAACGACATGAGAAACAAGTTCAACATTTCTATTCTTAACCTCATTTTAGGTATTATTCTTCTGTTACAGGAGAAATGAGAATGGTATGCTGAAAAAAAATATTTGAAAAAATAGAGCCATTCTCGGAACAAGAGAGTGGCTTTTTCATTTAAATAGAATAGAAAGTTGGTTGTAAAAAGTAAAAAGAAATTTTAATAATGAAGATTGAGAAGTACATATCCAGATTCAATCAAAGTCGAACTTCTTATTCGGTCATTTAATTTCCGGCTTCAAAAAAGAAATAGAAAATTATAAATAACAAATAATAACTAAAAAGATGAGTGACAGACTTTACATTTTCGACACAACTTTAAGAGACGGAGAACAAGTTCCCGGTTGTCAGTTGAACACAGTAGAAAAGATTGAGGTCGCAAAAGCTTTGCAAGATTTGGGAGTGGATGTGATTGAAGCAGGATTCCCAATTTCGAGCCCGGGCGATTTCGAATCGGTAGTTGAAATCTCAAAAGCGGTAACATGGCCAACCATTTGTGCTCTAACACGCGCAGTAGAAAAAGACATTGATGTAGCAGCCGAATCGCTTAAATATGCCAAAAAAGGACGTATTCATACCGGTATCGGAACATCTGATTTTCACATTTTCAATAAACTTCACTCAAACCATGATGCCATTATTGAACGTGCTGTTGCAGCCGTAAAATATGCAAAGAAATATGTTGAAGATATTGAGTTCTACGCCGAGGATGCAGGGCGAACCGGAAACGAATATTTAGCAAAAGTTGTTGAGGCAGTTATTAAAGCCGGCGCAACCGTTGTAAATATTCCCGATACTACCGGATATACACTTCCAAATGAATTTGGAGAAAAAATTAAATTCTTAATGGACAATGTGAAAGGTATTCATAAAGCAACCATTTCAACACATTGCCACAACGACTTGGGAATGGCCACTGCAAATACACTTGCAGGAATTATGAACGGTGCTCGCCAGGCAGAAGTTACCATCAACGGAATTGGCGAACGTGCAGGAAACACATCGTTGGAAGAAATTGTAATGATTTTAAAAAGCCGTTATCAGGTATTAAATATTGAAACAGGTATCAATACAAAGAAAATTTATGGAACAAGTCGTTTGGTTTCAACATTAATGAACATGCCGGTTCAAGCCAACAAAGCAATAGTTGGCCGCAATGCCTTTGCACACTCTTCGGGGATTCACCAGGATGGTGTTTTGAAAAATCGGGAGAATTACGAAATTATGGATCCTACCGATGTAGGTATTAATGAATCGGCGATTTTATTAACCGCCCGCAGTGGTCGTGCCGCTTTAAAACACAGGTTAGAAATACTTGGTTTTGAAATGGACAAACAAAAACTGGACGAAATCTATAACGAGTTTATAAATTTAGCTGACAAGAAAAAAGATATTCGCGATGACGATATTGCTTTGTTGGTAGGAGATGTAACTCGTAAAGAACGCCGAATTAAATTAGATTACTTGCAGGTAGTTACCGGTAAAAGTTTAAAACCAATGGCCTCAGTACGCTTAAATATTTCAGGCGAAAAATTTGATGCAACTTCTGACGGAAATGGGCCGGTTGACGCGGCAATAAAAGCAGTTAAACAAATCATTCACCGCAAGCTTATTATTGAAGAATTTTTAGTGCAGGCAATTACTCGCGGTAGCGACGACATAGGAAAAGTACATATGCAGGTTGAATATGAAAATAACATTTTCCATGGATTTGGTGCACACACTGATATTATTACAGCTTCGGTTGAAGCATTTTTAGATGCAGTTAATAAATTGCCAATTGCTAAATAACAAAAAGTAGTTAGTACAAAGTCGTAAGTAAAAAAAGAAGAAAATAAATATGACAGCAAAAACATTATTCGATAAAATTTGGGACGCACACGTTGTAAAACAAGTTGAAGGTGGTCCAAATGTATTGTATATCGACAGACATTTTATTCATGAAGTAACCAGTCCGGTAGCTTTTCTTGGATTGAAAAACAGAGGATTAACGGTTTCTCGTCCTGATAAAACAACGGCCACACCCGACCATAATGTACCAACAATTAATCAGCACCTTTTCATAAAAGACGAACTTTCGCGTAAACAATTGGAAATGCTAAAAACAAATTGTACCGAACATGGAATTGTACACCACGATTTAGGTACCGAAGGGCATGGAGTTGTTCACATTATCGGCCCCGAAATGGGATTAACCCAACCTGGAATGACCATTGTTTGTGGAGACAGTCACACTTCTACACACGGTGCGTTTGGAGCTATTGCGTTTGGAATTGGTACCAGCGAAGTTGAAATGGTTTTGGCGAGCCAATGTATTATGCAACCCAAACCCAAAAAAATGAGAGTAACGGTTGACGGAACTCTTGGTAAAGGAGTTTCTGCAAAAGACATTGCACTATATATTATTTCAAAAATATCAACAAGTGGCGGAACAGGCCATTTTATTGAATATGCAGGTTCAGCAATTACAGGTCTTTCAATGGAAGGAAGAATGACGCTTTGCAATTTAAGTATTGAATGTGGAGCACGTGGTGGTATGATTGCCCCTGACGAAACTACATTTGAATACGTTAAAGGCAGAGAATTTGCGCCTAAAGATGCCGATTGGGATAATATAATTGCAACTTGGAAGATGTTAAGAACGGATGATAATGCAGTTTTTGACAAAGAACTTATATACGATGCCGGGGACATTGAACCGATGATTACCTACGGAACAAATCCGGGAATGGGAATTGGAGTTACTCAAAATATTCCCACTACAGAAGGGATGGAAGGAAGCGATAAAACTACTTTCGAAAAGTCGTTGCAATACATGGGATACGCTGCGGGCGATGCAATTAAAGGCAAAGCTGTTGATTTCGTTTTTCTTGGAAGTTGTACCAATGGCCGAATCGAAGATTTTAGAGAATTTACAGCTTTTGTGAAAGGAAAGAAAAAAGCAGCCAACGTAACTGCGTGGTTAGTTCCCGGATCAAAACAAGTGGAAAATCAGATTCGTGCAGAAGGTTTAATTCCAATCTTGGAGGAAGCAGGATTTGTTTTGCGTCAACCGGGTTGTTCTGCTTGTTTAGCAATGAACGACGATAAAATCCCTGAAGGCAAATATTCTGTTTCTACTTCGAACCGAAACTTTGAAGGCCGCCAGGGACCAGGAGCAAGAACATTACTGGCAAGTCCTTTAACTGCCGCAGCAGCTGCTATTGCAGGAGTAATTTCGGATCCGAGGGAAATGATGTAAATGATCCATAATCCCCAACGGTAGAACTAGAAAAAAAAACAATAATTATTTGAAATAAAAAGTAGTTTGAAAATTTTGTTCCTAACTCCTCCCCTTGGGGGAGGTCTGGAGGGGCTTCTAATATTCAATAAAATGGCATACGATAAATTCAACAAAATAACATCTTCGGCGGTTCCACTGGCCATAGAAAATGTGGATACAGACCAAATTATTCCCGCTCGGTTTCTTAAAGCAATTGAACGCAAAGGATTTGGCGATAACCTTTTCCGCGACTGGAGATACGAAAAAGATGGAAGTGAAAAAACAGATTTTCCCTTAAACAATAAAACCTATTCGGGTAAAATTTTAGTTGGTGCTAAAAATTTTGGAAGTGGCTCCAGTCGCGAACATGCTGCCTGGGCAATTTACGATTATGGTTTCCGTGTAGTGGTTTCCAGCTTTTTTGCTGATATTTTTAAAGGAAACGCATTAAACAACGGACTGCTTCCGGTTGTTGTTACTCCCGAGTTCCTTCAAAAAATATTTAATGCAATTAAAAAAAATGCAAATGCAACATTTGATGTGAATTTGGAAGAGCAAAAATTTACTATTTCATCTACTGGAGAATCGATTAATTTCGAAATCAATCCGTATAAAAAACATTGTTTGCAAAACGGCTTGGACGACATTGATTATTTGGTAAATATGAAAAATGAAATTGCCACATTTGAAATGGCATAATTCCCTTTGTTTATCTCCTCGTCACTAGATGGAAGAATTAAACCAAGGGTAAAAAATAATAAAAAAAATGACCGGCAGAACGATTGATATGAATGGAAAACACCTGACAATAATGGACACAACGCTTCGCGATGGTGAACAAACATCGGGAGTTTCATTTAGCGATGTAGAAAAACTCAGCGTGGCAAAAGTGCTGCTTGAAGACGTAAAAATAGACCGAATTGAAATTGCGTCTGCTCGGGTTTCGGAGGGTGAATTCAAAGGTGCCCAACGAGTTATGAAATGGGCAGCAGAAAAAGGGCACCTCGAAAAGATAGAGGTCCTTGGTTTCGTTGACGACAAAATTTCGTTACAATGGATTACCGATGTGGGAGGAAAAGTAATTAACCTGCTTTGCAAAGGATCTCTTAAACACGTTACCGAACAATTACGCAAAACACCCGAACAGCACGTTGCCGACATTAAAAATGTTGTTGGCCATGCCACAGAAATGGGAATTAAGGTGAACGTTTATCTGGAAGATTGGTCGAACGGAATGCGAAATTCGAAAGAATACGTTCATTTTATGATTTCAGAATTAAAGGATGAAAACATAGTACGTTTTATGCTTCCAGATACTTTGGGTATTCTTGATCCGGACGAAACGTATGATTATTGCAAAGAAATGATTAAATCGTTTCCTGATGTAGATTTTGATTTTCATGCACACAACGATTACGACCTGGCAATTGCCAATGTATTTCATGCCATAAAAGCTGGAATACGTTGTATTCACACAACCGTAAATGGATTGGGTGAACGTGCCGGAAATGCACCTTTGTCAAGCGTTATAGCAACAATCAAGGATCATCTGAAAATGAAGACCAACGTCAAGGAAAGTGAATTAAACAAGGCTTCCAGACTGGTTGAAACGTTTTCTGGCATTCGGATTCCCACCAACAAACCATTAATTGGTGAATTTGTTTTTACACAATGTAGTGGAATTCATGCTGACGGCGACAGTAAAAACAACCTCTATTTTAACGAATTGCTTCCCGAAAGATTTGGCAGAGTCAGAGAATATGCTTTGGGAAAAACATCGGGAAAAGCCAATATCAAAAAGAATCTCCAAGATCTTGGAATTGAATTAGATTCAGTTTCGTTAAAGAAAGTAACCCAAAAAGTAATTGAGTTAGCCGACAAAAAAGAGTCTGTTACAAGCGAGGATTTACCTTACATTGTTGCCGATGTTTTACAAAACGATTTCGTTGATCAAAAAATTAAAGTACTCAATTATTCGGTGAACCTCACCATGGGATTACGCCCGGTTGCAAATGTTTCTTTAGAAATTGATGGTAAATTCTATGAAGAATTTAGCGATGGCGATGGTCAATACAATGCATTTGTACGAGCGCTACGTAAAATCTACGCACGACTTGATAAACCTTTCCCAATATTGGTTGGATATTCCGTTACAATTCCTCCAGGCGGAAGAACCGATGCTTTGGTTGAAACTGTTATTACCTGGAAAATGGACAAAGAGTTTAAAACAAAAGGATTAGACTCCGACCAAAATACAGCAGCAGTGAAAGCAACCATTCGCATGTTAAACATTATTGAAAATGAGTTTAACCCAGGCTTACTAGATAAAACAATAAAAAATATATCATAAAAAATAAATTAATGAAACTTAATCTTGCAATTCTTCCCGGCGACGGCATTGGTCCTGAAATAGTTGAACAGGCCTTGAAAACAGTAAAAGCGGTTGCCAAAAAATTTAATCACGATTTAAATTATGCATACGCTTTAACCGGAGCCATAGCCATTGATACTATTGGAGAACCTTATCCGGATGAAACACATGAGCTTTGTATGAAATCGGATGCAGTTCTATTTGGAGCCATTGGCGATCCAAAATTCGATAACGATCCAAAAGCGACCGTTCGCCCTGAACAAGGATTGTTGGCCATGCGTAAAAAGCTAGGTTTGTATGCCAACATTCGCCCGGTTGAAACCTTCGAATCGTTGTTACATAAATCACCCCTTCGCCGTGAATTAGTGGAGGGTGCCGATTTTGTCTGTATCCGCGAATTAACAGGCGGTATTTATTTTGGTGAAAAAGGTAGAAGTGACAACGGAAACACCGCCTTCGATACTTGTACATACACGCGAATGGAAATTGAACGTATCCTGAAACTTGCGTACGGATTTGCGGCCAAACGCAACAAAAAATTAACGGTTGTTGACAAAGCAAATGTTTTGGAAAGTTCACGTCTTTGGCGCGAAGTGGCTCAGGAAATGGCACCCAATTATCCCGATATCAAAACTGAATTTATGTTTATTGACAATGCCGCAATGCAAATTATTCAGTGGCCAAAAAATTTCGATGTTATGGTTACTGAAAATATGTTCGGCGATATTTTAACCGACGAAGCCAGTGTTATTACAGGTTCTCTTGGGCTATCGCCTTCAGCTTCAATTGGAATTCACACCTCAGTTTTTGAACCCATTCACGGTTCGTATCCGCAAGCTGCCGGAAAAGATATTGCAAATCCAATTGCAACAATACTTTCGGCTGCAATGCTATTCGAATATGCTTTCGATTTAAAAGAAGAAGGTAAACTTATTCGTCAGGCTGTTGCTGCTTCTATGGAAGAAAAATTTGTGACCGAAGACATTGCTGAAGGAAAAGCTTATAAAACTTCGGAAGTAGGCGATTGGATTGCGAATTACATTGAGAAAAACTAATTTGTAAAGCGATTTCCGACTCGCATTTATGTTATTTAAGCGAACCGGAATTCAAATCGGGTAGGATGGTCAGTGAGATAATTTATTTGTCTCACTGATGCACCTCCCACACCACCCGG
>CAYZBC010000051.1:0-22309 GCA_964476535.1 uncultured Maribellus sp. | reverse complement strand
TAGGTGCTTCGGCATCGGTATTTGCCATTCTGGTAGCCATTGCTTTTTACGATCCCGACCGCGAAATTCGCCTCTTTTTTATTGGGACATTTCCATTAAAATATGTGGCAGCATTTTATGTATTACTTTCAGTTGTTGGGATTTCCGCCTCAAATCCAGGGGGTAATATTGCACACCTGGGTGGTGCATTCTGGGGGTGGTTTTATATTTATCAATTACGAAAGGGAAAAGATATGGGAGCGGGATTTGTTGATTTTATTAATAAACTAGCGAAATTTTTTAAGCCAAAAAGCCATTTGTCGGTTTCGCACAAACAACCTCCACGTGACGATTACGAATACAATCGTCAAAAAAATGTACAGCAAGACGAAATAAACCAGATACTCGATAAAATTGCCAAATCGGGTTACGATAGTCTTTCAAATAAAGAGAAGGAGTTGTTGTTTAAACAAGGGAAGAAGTAAAAAAGTTTTCAGTCGCAGTGGCAGTTTTCAGTTGAGAGGCAAGGTTGTACATTAAAGAATAAAACAGAGTTTTTCAGTTTTTATTTAACAATAAACTATTCCTCCAAATTAGTATGTGCCTGATAAATACTGGCATTCAATTCAAATCCAATTAAAAGAATTAGCGACATTATATACATCAAAAATAGAATAATTAGAAGTGTTCCAATTGATCCATAAAGTTTGTTGTATTGACTAAAGTTGTTGATGTAATAAGCAAATCCGGACAAAGTAATAATGCTTAATACTGTTGCAACTGTTCCTCCGGCAGAAATAAACCGCCATTTCGATTTTTTAGCAGGAGCCATGTAATATAAAAATGCATAGGCAAAGAAAAACAGAGCAATTGTAATAATCCATTTACTAACTATAAGAACATAAACGGTAAATTTATCCTGAAGGATTTCTTCATTATTGAGGTAATCGATAAAATTTTGCCCGCCCGTTAATAAGGCAACAGCGATGGTAAGTAATATAAGCAGAATAAAAAGTAGAACAGTTGCTGCTATTCTTTGACTCACCCAGGTTCTTCGGTAAATGCTATGGATAGTTGCATCAAATGCACTCATCATTGATGCTAGTCCGTTGGTTGCAAAAATTAATGCCATGAAAAATCCAAATAATGTAAGTCCATCTTTCTGTTCAAATAAAATGTCTTTCACAGTTCCATCAATAGCATCATGTGTACTCTGTGGAACTATTTCTTCAATGAGTTGCAACAGTTCAGTTTGAAAATTTTCTATAGGGATGTATGGAATTAAAGAAAAGAGGAAAATAATAGCGGGGAAAAAAGCTATAAAAAACGAAAATGCAATTGCTGATGCCCGCGTTGTAATAGAGCCGTCAACAATACTGCGCCAGAAGAATAGTGCTACATCGTAAAGTGGCACTCCATCAAAAAAAGGTAGAGAAATTCTTTTTGCACGTTCTGCAATTTTTTCTCCAAGTTTCCTTATTCGTTTATAATGGGTTGAACCCTCCGTCATTTGGAGTTATTTTTTTTCAATTCTAAGTTGGTGAATGTAATCTTTGCCATCGTTCTTTTTCAGTAAAAAATAAACCCGAAAATTCCCATTCGAAGTTTTTAAATTTCCAATCACATATTTGGCACCTTCTTTTCCACCCTCGTGGATTATACTAAAACTTTCGGGCGAAAAACTTTTAAAAAAATTACCGACAATCTGTTTCGCTTGAGCTTTGCTGTAAACATTATCGTTATCGAGTACTACTAATTCTACATTCTGATTAAAGTAATCGGATAAAACTTTTTCGTTCCCGTTTTTGAGGCTCAATAATATCTCTTCCGGAATTTGGCTATTCTGGCTAAACGAAGTAAATGTTAAACCAGAGATTAAAAAAAGTAAAAATGTTATTTTTTTTATTGTTGACATATTCTTTCTATTTCAAATTATGTGTGTCTTACAACTCAAAAACTGTGCTAAAACACTTTTATACCTTTAATTTTAGTGTAAATTTATAAAATTATAATTCAATTGATGGAATGAAGATTACTTTATTGGTGATTGGGAAAACGGATGCCGCTTATTTGAAGGAAGGATTGAACGAATATGTAAAGCGATTGAAGCATTATGTGAATTTCGAAATTGAAATAGTTCCCGATATAAAGAGGGCTAAAAACTTGAGTATCGAGAATCAAAAGAAGCGGGAAGGCGAACTTATTCTATCGAAAAAATCGGCTGGAAAAGAATTTCATCTATTCGACGAAAAAGGTAAAGCGTTATCTTCGATGGAGTTGTCTGTCTTTTTAGAGAAAAAAATGTTAAGTGGTTTAAAAGAGTTGGTTTTTGTAATTGGTGGCCCTTACGGTTTCTCCAATGAGGTCTATCAAAATGCAACTTCAAAAATATCTTTATCTAAATTAACTTTTTCGCATCAAATGGTGCGACTTTTGTGTACCGAGCAAATCTACCGGGCTTTTACAATATTAAAAGGTGAACCTTATCATCACAATTAAATTATGTTATTGAAATTTAATAAATACAGTTACCTCATTGTTGCAATATGTTTTTTTATTGTGGCAGCTGTTATTGAAAATGGCTTGTTAAAAAAACATCCCGAAATTCATTTGGTTGAGCATTTTCAGGAGGAATTGCTTAAAAATGAGACTGATTTAAAAATGCATTTAGGTCAGATAGTTGAAATTATTTCTTCTGAATCTGAAGTGGATGTTTGTGAAACGATGGGTGAGTCGGAGCTTTTAAATGAAGAGTTTAGATTTGGCTATTTGGTTTATAAAAATAACGAGCTGAAATATTGGTCGGATCGCTCGGTGGCATTTTATAATGCAACAAATGAATTTAAAAATACAAATGGCTTGGTGAAACTTCCTAACGGTTATTACCTGATTCGGAAAGTTGTAAAAGATGATTTTGAAATTGTGGGTTTGCATTTAATAAAATCAAATTATGAGTTTGAAAACAAATACCTTCATAATACATTCTTTGAAGATTACGACTTGCCCGATGATTTTGAGATTGTAGAAGAAAAAGTCGGTGGTCTGGAAGATTTTATGGTAACCAATAGTGCGGGAGAGTTTTTATTGACATTGATTCCGGGCGGACAATTTCTTTGCAATACCGATCAGCTTTATTTACCTGGAATTATCTATTTTCTGGGATTATTATTACTGTTATTTTATTTTAGAATAGAGTTTATTAATTCGAAAGCAACTTTCTTTTTAAAACTATTATCACTCGGAACGGCACTCTTTATTGTTTACTGGATACACATTATCTTTGCTATACCAAAGCTGTTTTTTCTTCTTCATTTTTTCGGATCAGAATTTTTTGCCATTAATAATTGGTTGCCATCCTTGGGCGATTTCTTTTTAATGACACTCTTTTTCTTGTTTTGGTTGTACAACTTTGGTGCTGAATTAAGTCTTGACAAGCTACACAATGATTCGAAACTTCCCAGAAAAATAATTGCAGTTTTGCTGTTGCTTTTTAATGCAAGTCTTTTTCTACTTTCCAACTATTTTATCGAACAGTTGATTTTAAATTCTACTATTTCTTTTTCGTTAAATAAGATAATTGATATTACTACGCAAAGTGTATTTGGAATATTTTCTATTGGGCTAATATTATTCTCTATCTTATTCTTTACAATTCGAATTGCTGAGGAGAGCCGAAATGATTTTAATTTTTTGCAATTAACGGGTGTTGTTCTTGCAATTGGTTTATTTTTAAGTTTAGTACAATTTCTTGCGGTCGGGAAAATAGCAATTGCTGTTTTGGTACTTTTCGTTGTGGTTTCTGCAGTTGGGTGCTTACTCAGTAAAAAATATTTTCATAGATTTTCGTTAAGTCACCTTATTATTTTTGTGTCGATTGCTTCGGTTTATTCATTAGTTGTTTTTTACAATACCATTGGGCAAAAGGAAAGGGAAATTCAAAAATTATTGGCAGTAACATTGGTTGCCGAGCGCGACCCCGCAGCAGAGGAATTTTTAATAGATATTCAAGATAAACTGAGCAGCGATGGCGCAATTTATAGTTTATTGACACATGATGGAGACATTGAAGAATACATTGAAAAAACCTATTTTAACAGCTATTTTAGAAAATACATCACTAAGGTTTATGCGTGTGCAAAAACGGATAGTTTATTCCTGGAACCTGAAAGAATTAGTGTTTCCTGTTGGCCCTTTATGGATAAATTAATCCAATCTGAAGGTATTCCCATTCAGGGTACCGATTTTTATTTTATGGATAATATGAATGGGCGCATTTCGTATTCGGGTAAAATTCAATTTCCGCTTTGGGATAATGGCAATGGAATAACCATTTACATCGATTTAGATTCTGATTTACTTTTTGAAGGGATTGGTTTTCCGGAGCTTTTGATTGACAAATCGATATCCCGTTCAGAAAATTACAAAAAATTTGATTATGCCAAATATTACGGTGGCGAATTAACCGATAAATTGGGTGATTATGACTATAATTTTCATGTTGAAACGTATTTGCAATCAGATAAAAACGGAACATTTAATAACGAGGAATTTTTCTATAAAAAATGGCATGGTCGCGAACATTTAATCTATCATACACGCGAAAATAATTATGTGATAGTATCCCGAAAATTATTTACTTTTTCTGAATACCTAATCTCTTTTCCTTACCTGTTTGTCTTTTATTTTCTGTCTGTTTTAATCGCACTATTTATTGGCAATAGAACCATTCGTAAGCGCCGGCTTGTTCTCGATATGAAGTTTAAAATTCAGGCAGCAATTATTTCTATCGTATTTATATCATTGTTAGTGGTGGCATTGGTCACAATTCTGTACAATGTTGAGGAGTACCGTTCGAAGTATGAAAATGATTTAAATGAGAAAATGAAATCTATTGCCGAAGAAATTGATATGCGATTGGAAGACAAAGTAGAAATTACTGATTCGTTAGAATTGTGGTTACATCGCGAATTGGCTAAACTTTCGAATATTTTCAGAACTGATATTAATATTTATGGCGCTGGAGGAGATTTGAGTTCCTCTTCAAGGGGAGAGCTTTTTGAAAACGGATTAATTTCAACCAGAATGAATGCCCGTGCATACAATGAATTATTTTACAATTTTCAACCTGGTTATTCTGAAATGGAAAAAATAGGCGAATTAGCTTATCTGTCGGCATATAAACCAATTATTAACGATTTCAGCGATTACCTGGGTTTTATAAATTTGCCCTATTTTATTAAGCAAGACAACTATAGTCAGGAGATTTCAACATTTATTGTTGCATTTATTAATTTGTATGTATTGTTGTTTTTGGCAAGTATTTTTGCGGCTATTTTTATTGCCAATCAAATTACCAGGCCATTGGTTGTAATCCAGGAGAATTTAAGGAAAATGGTTTTGGGAAAACACAACGAACACATTCATTACAACAGTAACGATGAAATTGGCAGCTTGGTAAAGGAATACAATAATAAAGTGGATGAACTAGCAGTAAGTGCAGATTTATTGGCTCGCTCGGAAAGGGAGTCTGCCTGGCGGGAAATGGCTAAACAAATTGCCCACGAAATTAAAAATCCATTAACGCCAATGAAATTGAACATTCAGTATTTGCAACGTGCAAAATTGGAAGGTAAAAAATACGATGAATACATTGAACGTGTAACCGCAACATTAATTGAACAAATTGATAATCTGTCGGATATTGCTACTGAATTTTCAAATTTTGCAAAAATGCCTACTGCCAGAAACCAGGTATTTAATTTGGCAGAACAACTAAAAAAAGTAATCGATTTGTTTGGAACGCACGATCGTGCCGAGATAATTTTCAATGCAAAAGGTTTTGAAGAAGTTGAAGTTAATGCCGACCGGGAGCAATTGTCGCGGGCAATTATAAACTTAATTAAGAATGGAATTCAGGCAATTCCCGACAATCGAATTGGAGAAATAAAAATTTGGTTAAAACGTAAAAAAGATAAAGCGATTATTGCGGTTCAGGACGATGGTTCTGGTATTGCAGTTGAATTAAGAGATAAACTATTTACCCCAAGTTTCACAACAAAAACAAGTGGAATGGGATTGGGTCTTGCCATTGTAAAAAATATAGTAGAAAATTTTTCAGGTAAAATTTGGTTTGAAACTGAACTGGATAAAGGCACAACTTTTTTCCTCGAAATACCAATTTACGAATCTGAAGAAACAAAAGAGACAAAAGTTGTTTGAAAAGCAAAATTACACTATTCTTGTATTTGAATTTTTAAAATCAAATAATGGTTCCACTTTCGTTTCGTGAAATATCAGAAAGACTTAAACAAAAAAAATTGCCGGAAATCGATCTGGTAATTGGAATCGGTACAGGAGGTGTTCCTGCTGCAACAATTGTTGCATTTCATTTAAATGCTGAATTGCAGGTGATGACGCTTAATTACCGTGACGAGCAAAATGTACCGCGTTATGAAGCACCCAAAATACTAAACAAACCACAGTGGAATTTAGAAGGAAAACGAATTCTTTTGGTTGATGATGTTTCGGTTTCAGGCAAAACAATGAATGTGGCCCTGGAACAATTAAAAGGATATAATGTACAAACCCTCGCCATGAAAGGAAATGCCGATTTTGTACTTTTCCCTGAAATTAAAGACTGTGTTAAATGGCCTTGGAAACATAAATAATTCAAGAGATCTCCGAATCACATTTCTAAAGAGTTAATACAATAAAACTAACAATGAAAAAATCACCCCTAATTTTTTGGGCAGTTACTTCGGCACTTGCCGGATTTTTGTTTGGGTTTGATACGGTTGTTATTTCTGGCGCAGAAAAGCAAATTCAGAATCTTTGGTCGTTGAGTGGTACCATGCACGGCTGGGCTTTGAGTGCGGCATTGTGGGGAACCGTAATTGGCTCCTTGATCGGAGGATTCCCAACTGCAAAGTTTGGACGTAAAAAAACGTTAATAAGTATTGGTATTCTTTATTTGGTTTCGGCAATTGGCTCTGCTTTGGCAAATGATGTTTATACATTTATGTTTGCACGGTTAGTTGGGGGTTTGGGAGTAGGAATTTCTACCGTTGCAGCACCTCTTTTTATTGCAGAGATTGCTCCTGCAAAAGATCGTGGAAAGCTGGCAGGGATGTTTCAGTTTAACATTGTTTTTGGTATTCTGGTTGCCTACTTTTCAAATTATTTAATTGGTTCGTTAATAACCGATGCCTCTGCATGGCGCTGGATGCTAGGCGTTGAAGCCTTGCCTGCACTCTTTTATGCTGTAATGACTTTTGCCCTTCCCGAGAGTCCGCGCTGGCTAATTACACATGCAAATAAACGCGAAGAAGGAGCAAGTGTATTTCGTAGGATTAATCCGGAAATGACGGATATTGAAATTGAAACGCTAGTTAATGAAGTTGAAGATACAATTGATAAAAAAGAGAAAAAATCGCGTTTTTGGTCAAAACGACTTTCAATTCCAATTGCATTAGCTTTTTTAATCGCATTTTTTAATCAGCTTTCGGGAATAAATATTATTCTATATTTTGCTCCACGTCTGCTCGATTTGGCTGGTATCAGCGATACATTGGCTGCCTCAATAAGTTTGGGTGTAACAAATCTGATATTTACTTTTGTGGGGCTATGGCTCATTGATAAATTGGGTCGGCGAATGTTGCTTTATATTGGTTCGTTTGGGTACATAATCTCGCTTGGAATAATTGCAGTAACATTTTTGAGTATCTCTGAATTTAAAGTGGTGTCGAGCGCCATAGATCTAGTAGGAAGTTCATCTCAGGTTATTCAGGTTGAAAATAAAATTGGTTATCGGACTGCCATAGACGAGCAAAATATTTTTAATGATTTTGAGGTAGCAAAGAAAGCGCTGGTTGCCGCCTCTGGACGAAAAGGTTACGATGGAGATAAAATTGTTATTCCACAAAATGTGTCAACACAAAATGTTAAAGTTATTGCCGAAAAGGCAAAAATGGATGCTTCCGGCTTACTTGGCGGAACCAGTTGGATCGTACTTATTTGTATAATTGCTTTTATTGCGGCACATGCCGTTGGGCAGGGAGCCGTTATTTGGGTATTTATTTCCGAAATATTTCCCAATGATCATCGTGCAGCTGGTCAATCATTAGGGAGTTTTACGCATTGGATTTTTGCGGCTATTTTGACTTTTCTTTTTCCAGTAGCCATCAAAAATTTTGATGCAGGTTACATTTTTGCCTTTTTCTGTATTATGATGGTGCTTCAATTGGTTTGGGTGAAATTTATGGTTCCTGAAACAAAGGGGAGTTCGCTTGAAGAGATCGAAAGAAAACTTGGAACAAGTTGATTCGTAAAACGTAGGGGCCAATAAAAAGTTCAGAGGAATATCTCAAAAAATACGGTACAAATATTATTGAAAATGTATAATAGAAAAATATCAATTAAACATAATGCTGTTGTTTGTAAGTGCACTAAACACATGAAAAGGTTTTGTTTTATTCTGTTCGTCGGAATAATTCTTCTGGCGTCGTGTATGCAAAAGTCATCTAAAATCGATTTGGAATCGTATCTTGAATATCAAAAAAAAGGGACAGAAATTTCACAAGTTGCACAGTCAGCTTTACTCGTTAATGTTGGAAAGGCCATTCAAAAAGGTGGACCGGAATATGCCGTTGAGTTTTGTAATTTACAGGCATCTTCAATTGTAGATGGTTTAAATTCTGTGCATAACTGTGTTATATCACGCGTTTCAGAAAAAAACAGAAATCCTGAAAATCGGTTGAAAAACGAAGGGGAGATTGAACTTTGGAATTTATTCCAAAACAAGCTTTTGGCGGATACTTTGGTTCAAAATAAACAAAAACTGGTTTATTACAAGCCAATTAGAATTGGAATGCCTGCTTGTTTAAAATGCCACGGAAATCCAGATTCTGAAATTAGTTTAGGCACCATGAAAAAATTACAATCATTATATCCGAATGATTTGGCAATCGGCTATAAATTAAATGATTTCAGGGGATTATGGAAGATTGAGTTTGAAAAGAAGCCGTGAAGATTGAATAAAATATTTCCTCGTTTCTTGCAATGGGGATATTCAACTTTATGAATTTTATTTTTCTCTCGATATTGAATTTCAGAATTGCACATTTATGATTCAAAAATGAATACAATTGAAGAACCAAATATTCAATATTAATAATTCTAGGAAAAGTTTAAACCCAGACTAACTTTTTTTGTTACAGAGTTAGAAAAACTAAAATATAAAAAGATGAAATGTAATGTAGGAATAATTGACAGGCTTTTGCGAATTGTAGTAGGATTAATTATTGCAATTTTAGGTGTTTGGTTCGACAGTTGGTGGGGATTGGTTGGAATAGTTCCGCTAGCAACCGGAATATTTAAAATTTGCCCACTTTACATGCCGTTCAAAATATCGACGGCTAATAAAGAAGACTAAAACAATGATAAAGAATTTGGTAAAAATATTTTTACCGAATCCTTTATTATAACCCATTCAATTTCTTCACCCCAAATTTAACTTTCCATTTTTTGTACGAGGTACAGAATCTAGGTTCTCGTAAAATTAAAATAATCCGCATTTTTTATACTTTTAGACTCTAAATTGAGGAATGTTTTAAAAGTATGTTCAATTAAATGAATTGAAATGAGGGTAAGAAGGATACAAATTGTTTTTCTGATAGTTTTTGTGTTTTGGGGTTGCAATTTTAATAAAGATAAAAATCTTTTGGTTCAGCATGAACTTGGAGGAAACTGGACGTTTAACCAGGTTGGAAAAAACGAGTGGCTTCCGGCAACTGTTCCGGGTACTGTACATACCGACTTAATTGCCAATAATAAAATAGAGGATCCGTTTTATCGCTTAAATGAACACGATTTGCAATGGATCGATAAAGTAGATTGGGAGTATAAAGCTACGTTTACGATTGATAAACTTTTGTTTAAAAAAGATAGAATTGAACTCGATTTTAAAGGTTTAGATACTTACGCCGATGTTTTTGTTAACGGCCAAAAAGTTTTGGAAGCCAACAATATGTTTCGGGAATGGCAAGCAGATGTAAAAAAAGCATTGAAAGTTGGAGAGAATGAATTGCATATTGTTTTTCGTTCGCCAATAAACGAGGGAATTAAAAAATACGATACACAAGGATTTGGAATTCCGGTCTCGGATAATGATCAGGCGGTGAATGGAGAAGTTGAAGGTGGGAAAATGGTTAGCGTTTACACACGTAAAGCGGGTTATCATTTTGGCTGGGATTGGGGGCCACGTTTGGTTACAAGCGGAATTTGGCGACCAGTTACATTAAAAGCATGGGACGCTGCAAAAATTGAAAATTTACAAATTGTACAAAATGAAGTATCCCACGAAAAAGCAAAGCTTTCTGCTGTTTTCGAAATTGATGCAGTAAAAAAAGGAAACGCTACCCTAACAATTAGCAACGATAGTATTCGACTGACAACTGTTTCAATTCAACTAAAAAAGGGTGTGGCAAAATATTCGGTTGATTTTGAAATTGAAAACCCAAAACTTTGGTGGACAAATGGTTTGGGAGAACCTCATTTGTATAATATTTCGGGTGAGTTAGATATCAGCGGTCGAAAAGTTGCTGAAAATACGCGCATTGGAATCCGAACGCTGGAGTTAATTCGTGACAAAGATAACGAAGGAACTTCATTCTATTTTAAACTAAACGGTCACCCTGTTTTTATGAAGGGCGCCAATTATATTCCCAATGATGTTTTTCTGCCGCGTGTTAGCGAAGAAAACTACCGAACTGTTGTTGAAACGGCTAAATTTTCGAATAATAATATGTTGCGCATTTGGGGTGGTGGTGTTTACGAAGAAGATATTTTTTACGATCTCTGCGATGAGAATGGAATTTTAGTTTGGCAGGATTTTATGTTTGCATGTGCTATGTTTCCTGGCGACGAGGCTTTTCTGGGAAATGTTAAACAGGAAGCAATTGACAATGTAAAAAGGTTGCGTAATCATCCTAGTATTGGTTTGTGGTGCGGTAATAACGAAATTTTGGCAGCCTGGTTTGGCTGGGGCTGGAAAGAAAAAGAGGAGGCTAAAAGCAAAGAAAATGCAGATAAAATCTGGCAGGTTTATGTCGATATATTTCACAAAATATTACCCGAAGTTGTTGCTGAATTAGATCCGCAACGTGGTTATTGGGGGTCAAGCCCATCTTCGGGATTAGGAGTGCCTGCCGATCTTGTAAATGGCGATGAACATTATTGGGGTGATTGGTGGGGCAAAGAACCATTTGAAAATTATGCAACTCATTTGCCCCGGTTTATGAGTGAATATGGTTTTCAGTCGTTTCCGGAGATTGCAACAGTGAGAAAATATGCTTTGCCCGAAGATTACGATATTTTTTCGGAGGTTATGAAGTCACACCAGCGTTCGTCCATCGGAAACGGAACCATAGAATATTACCTGCTGAAGGAGTACAAAGGACCCAAAGATTTTGAGTCGTTTTTGTATGTAAATCAGGTTTTGCAAGCCGAAGGAATTAAATTTGGATTGGAAGGACATCGCCGTGCAATGCCTTTTAATATGGGAAGTTTATATTGGCAAATTAACGATTGTTGGCCGGTGGCATCGTGGAGTTCAACCGATTATTACCAAAACTGGAAAGCGTTGCAATATTACGTAAAAAAGGGCTTCGGGCAGGTTTTGGTTAGCCCGTACATTGAAGGGGTGAAACTTCGGGTTGGAATTGTAAACGATCGGTTGGATGTTGTAAATGCTCAGTTAAAATTGAAGTTGATGGATTTTGATGGAAAAGTAATTTGGGAGGAAGCTTCAATTGTGGAAATTCCGGCCAATTCAAGCGATATTTATTACGATGTTAACCACAACGAATTTCTTTATCGAAAAGATACAAATCGTCTATTGTTCTCAGCCGAGCTCACTGAAAACGACAATGTACTTTCAAAGAATACCTTCTATTTTCGACCATTTAAAGAGCTTAAAATTGAAGTGCCAATCGTTGAATATTCAGTTTCTAAATGTGATTCAGGTTTTGATATTGAATTAAAAACCGACAAACTCGCTAAAAACGTTTATTTGCAAATTGCCGATGAAAAAGGATTTTTCTCCGATAATTATTTTGATTTGTTACCGGGCGAAAAAATTTCAATTAATCTTAAAACCAAAATAACAGAAGACAAATTGAATGAGGTTTTGACGGTGAGGACTTTGGATGGGGCATTTTAAATAAAATATTCGTCACTCGTCTAGAAGTTAGGTGACGATGAAAAAATAAATATTAAAAAAATGAGGCTATTAATTTTCTTATTCATCGCAGTATTTCCATTTTTCACAGGAAAACCGGCAAAAAATACAAAAGTTATTTTGGAGGATATTTCAGGTATAAAACAAGTTGGAAATCAAACTGTTGGCGAAAAAGGGAAAGCCACTTTTCAATATCTGAATGGAGGAAGTTACCGTTTGGCAATTGAATTTCCGCAGCAGGAAGGGAAATGGTTAAAAGAGAAACCCAAACACAGCACGTTAACAAAAGCTACCTTTAATACTAAAAATAGAACCTATTATTACCAGGGTAGCGAAGGATTCTTTTCTGTAAAATTAAAAAAGGTTAGAAAGATTGACCGTGATAGTTTTCGTG
Source organism: uncultured Maribellus sp. (assembly GCA_964476535.1). Lineage (GTDB taxonomy): Bacteria > Bacteroidota > Bacteroidia > Bacteroidales > Prolixibacteraceae > Draconibacterium. The sequence continues at coordinate 9,701 of CAYZBC010000051.1, read as the reverse complement.
CTGTTTTTAAAGAAGGGCGAGGTGAAGTAGAGCGAAAAATTATAATTGCAGAATTTATCGCTAAAAAAAATGGAGCTCGATTTTCATTGCTAGTTAATAAACTTACCGCTAAACAATTCAAAAAGTCCACTGATAAAATTGGAAACGATATTTCAATGATTTCTATTCAGAATATAAAATAGCTTTGTTATTTCGAACGAAGGAAGAAATCTTATATTCAAGTAGATTTCTCCTTTCGTTCCTCAGCTACAAAATGATAATATCAAATAATCTCCAATTCTTTACCCACCTTAATAAAAGCCTCAACAGCTTTATCTATTTGCTCGCTTGAATGTGCTGCCGAAAGCTGAACTCTTATTCTGGCTTTTCCGCGCGGAACAACAGGAAAGCAAAAACCAATAACATAAACACCTTCTTTTAAAAGTTCGTCGGCAAATTTTATGGCAAGTGGTTCGTCGTAAATCATAACTGGAACAATTGCAGTGTCGCCTTTTACTAAATCAAACCCGGCGGCTTCCATTTTTGTGCGAAAATGTAAGGCATTTGCCTTTGTTTTTGCAGGTAATTTGTCGCTGCCAGAAAGTATTTCAATTACTTTTAAAGTTGCTCCGACTGTTGCCGGTGCTAAAGTATTTGAGAATAGATACGGACGAGAACGCTGTCTCAACATATCAATAATTTCTTTTTTGCCAGATGTACATCCACCGTTTCCACCACCCATTGCTTTTCCGAATGTGGTGGTAATAATGTCGATTTTCCCAAGTAGGCCATAATGTTCAGCCGTTCCACGACCAGTTTTTCCAATGTAACCCGTCGCGTGAGAATCGTCGACCATAACCAAAGCATCGTACTTTTCAGCCAACGCTACAATCTCAGATAGTTTGGCAATATCACCGTCCATTGAAAAAACACCGTCAGTTACAATTAATCTGTACTTTGCATCGACAGCATCTATTAAACACTGTTCCAACTCTTCCATGTTCGAGTGCTTATAGCGGAAACGCTGTGCTTTACACAAACGTACACCGTCGATAATTGAAGCGTGGTTTAATTCATCTGAAATAATAGCTGAATCGGCACCTAGAAGTGGTTCGAAAACACCACCATTTGCATCGAAACAGGCACAGTATAAAATGGTATCTTCAGTTCCTAAAAACTCAGAAACCTTTTCTTCCAAATCTTTATGAATTTGTTGTGTACCACAAATAAAACGAACCGACGAAAGTCCAAAACCCCAGTCATTCATAATATCCTGGGCAGCTTTTACAACTTCTGGATTATTGGTTAATCCCAAATAGTTGTTGGCGCAAAAATTCAGCACCGACTCACCAGTTGAAACTGAAATACCGGAACTTTGTGCCGAAGTTATGATGCGTTCACTTTTATATAAACCCTGTTCTTTTAATTCTTCGAGGGTTTTTTGTAGGTCTTGTTTTATTTTTCCGTACATCTTTTTGAATATTAATATAAAAAAACTTGAACAATATGATTGACTCAACAAAATAAAAAAAAGAGATTGAATTAAACGGTGATAAAAAGCAGAAATAAAGATAAATGTTTTAAACGTGCAATTTAGGGGAGTCTGTTAAAACTAATTTTGTTGTTTTGATTTTACTTTTTTATTTTTCAATATTCGATGAACCAATTGAAAAAGAATATTTTTTCAAGTTTAACAGTTGAGTTAAAGAACATAAATGCTGCTGTTTATCATGAACTTATGTTTGACATTCTGTTTTGTTTCGTTGTACTTTTATTCGTTCTAAAGAAAGCGGATTCCGGTTTCTAAAGATTTAATACTTCATCTGACCCAAAAGAATAAACTAATGGAAAAGAGAATAGGTGCTGCAATAATCATTGTACAAGACAAAACTTCAATTCCCGAATTTAATGCCATTGTAAATGCACACAGCAATATTGTTATTGGTCGGCAGGGTATTCCGTTAAGGGATCGGCAACTGAATATTATCTCTTTGGTGTTGGAAGGATCTTCCAATGAAATCAATAGTCTCATTGGCAAATTAGGCAGACTGAAGGGCATGCATGTAAAATCAGTATTAACCAAAATCAGTATCGAAAATGAATAGTTCAAAAACATGGGCGCAGCAGGTTATCAAACAGGAAGAAATTGATAAATACTTGGTGAACGGGAAAGATTTTATTGACGAACAGGAGATATTTTCTCAGTTAAAAAGTAATAAAAATCCGGATAAGAAGCGAATCCGGGATATTATGCAAAAGTCACTTTCAATCGAACGTTTGGAACCTTCGGAAACGGCAGCGTTGCTCGATGTTGAAGACGAAGATTTGTTGCAGGAAATGTATGCCACTGCATTGCAGGTAAAACGTAAGGTTTACGACAACCGAATTGTGTTTTTTGCCCCACTTTACTGTTCTAATTTGTGTGTTAACTCGTGTTTGTATTGTGGTTTCAGAAAAGATAACGCCGACGAAAAACGGAGGATTCTTACCATGGATGAGATAAAAGAAGAAACCCGCATTATTACGCAAAAAGGCCATAAACGGATGATTATCGTTTTCGGTGAACATAAATGTAGCGATGCCAATTATATGGTGGATGCCATAAAAGCGGCTTATACAGTAAATGAAAAATCGCCAAATGGAGTAGGCTACGGAAATATTCGCCGGATAAATGTGAATGCAGCACCCATGGAAATTGCGAATCTCCGGTTATTGTGGGAAGCGGGAATTGGTACGTACCAGGTTTTTCAGGAAACGTATCATAAACCAACCTACAAAATGGTACATCCGGCTGGCCCAAAATCGAATTACCGCTGGCGACTTTATGCACTTCATCGTGCTATGGAAGCTGGAATCGATGATGTTGCCACCGGTGCTTTGTTTGGAATTTACGACTGGAAATACGAAGTGATGGGACTGTTGTATCATGCGATGGATTTAGAGCGGCAATTTAACGTCGGGCCGCACACCATTTCATTTCCGCGGCTAACTCCTGCAAGTGGGTCTGAGTTAAGCACCAATTCAAAATATATTGTTGGAGATCGGGAAATGAAAAAACTGGTTGCCATTTTACGACTTTCTGTTCCTTACACAGGATTGATTTGTACTGTTCGGGAAAAACCGGAAACGCACCTTGATTTAATGTCGGTGGGTTGCACACAAACCGATGCATCGAGTAATATTGGAATTGGAGGATACACCGAGGCGTTGAAAGAAGAAGCGCGGCAGCAGACAACGGGAGTAACACAACATAAACACAAGCAGCAGTTTATTTTAAACGATACACGCAGTTTGGACGAAATGACAAGGGAACTTGCAAAGTTGGGAATGATTTCTTCGTTTTGTACAGCGGGTTACCGTTGCGGACGAACGGGAGATAAAATTATGGAACTTCTTAAATCTTGTAAAGAAGGAAAATTTTGTAAACTAAATGCAGTACTTACTTATCGCGAATTCTTAGATGATTATGCATCGGAAGAAACCCGCGTTTTGGGAAATAATATCATTCAAAACGAATTGGCAGAAATCGAAAAAATGCCGTTTTATCAAAAAGGAAATCTTCACAAAAATTTTCTAACAAAATACAATCAGATTTGCCATGGTAAAAGAGATATTTTTATCTAATCATTTTAATAAAATTTTCGAACAACATTCAACCAAGAAAGAGCAACTGGATGAATTTGTACGGCATCTAAAATTACAGTTTGGGATACAACTCTATTTTTGTGAAATAATAGGAAAACGCTGGTCTTTTTTTACGGGTGACAAAACATTGGATATTCCACAAAACAAAATCATCCTTAATAATCATTTTGGAATGATGACTGCCGAAATACCTGTTTCAGAAAAGGAGTGGCAGCTTATTCTTGATTTTATCAACGAAAAATTAAACCAATAAATTTGTTGCTTTTAACCAACTTATTCAAAAATAAAAACAGGAATTGAAGAATAATCTTAAGTGATTTTATTGGTTCCTGTTTTTTGAACCTGATTTTTTAGACCGATATATTCTTTGAAAAAATATATCTTTGCTGCCATTAAAAAATAGAGAAATGAGCAATCGCAAAATACGGGTACGTTTTGCCCCAAGTCCAACCGGTCCACTGCACATGGGTGGCGTAAGAACCGCTTTGTTTAATTACCTTTTTGCCAAAAAACATGGTGGTGACTTTATTCTGAGAATTGAAGATACCGACCAAACCCGATATGTGCCGGGAGCGGAAGAATACATCATTCAGAGTTTAAACTGGTGTGGTTTAAATCCGGTTGAAGGTCCCGGAATTGGTGGCGAATTTGGTCCTTATCGACAAAGTGAACGGAAAGAGATTTATAAAAAATATGCCGATCAGTTAATAAAATCGGGTAGGGCATATTATGCTTTTGACACTTCGGAAGAAATTGATGAGCTGAGAAAAAAAGCAGAAGCAAACAAAGAAACTTTTTCGTACGGAATTGCAACGCGCGATAAACTAAATAATTCATTGACGCTTTCTGAAGAAGAAGTTCAACAGAAAATTGAAGCGGGCGAAAACTACGTGATCCGTTTTAAAATGCCGGCTGATGAGGATGTTACGGAAGTGGATATTATTCGTGGAAGTGTAACTTTTAATACCACTAAAAGTCTCGACGATAAAGTGCTGTTTAAATCAGACGGAATGCCAACCTACCATTTGGCGAATGTTGTCGACGACCATTTAATGAAAATTTCGCATGTAATTCGTGGCGAAGAGTGGTTGCCTTCGATGCCATTGCACGTTTTGTTGTACCGTGCATTGGGCTGGGAAGATACAAAACCACAATTTGCACATTTACCACTTATTTTAAAACCGGTTGGAAAAGGAAAACTCAGCAAACGCGATGGCGATAAATTGGGATTTCCTGTATTCCCGTTGGAATGGACAGACCCAAAAACTAATGATGTTTCAAAAGGATACCGCGAGGAAGGTTATTTCCCCGAAGCATTTCTAAATATGTTGGCGTTGTTGGGATGGAATCCCGGAACGGAACAGGAATTTTTTTCAAAACAAGAACTAACTGAAATATTTAGCCTGGAACGAGTGGTAAAATCGGGTTCGCGTTTCGACCCTGAAAAAGCAAAGTGGTTCAACAAACACTATTTCCAGGAAAAGTCGGTTGAAGAATTGGCCGAATTATTTAAAGCTGTTTTAGTTGAAAAAGGAGTTGATTCATCCGAGGAAAAAACATTGGCTGTTGTAGCAGAAATTAAAGAGCGCTGCGAATTTGTTTATGAACTTTGGGAGCAAAGCAGTTACTTTTTTGAAGCTCCAAAAGAGTACGATGCAAAAACGGTAAAAAAACGCTGGAAAGAAGATACATCCAGCCAATTGACAGAAATTGTTAACATGTTTGAATCGGTTGAATTGTGGAAAGCTGAAGCGATAAAAGAAGCATTTTCAGCATTTATGAACGAAAAAGAATGGGGATTTGGAATGATAATGAATCCACTTCGTTTGAGTTTGGTGGGTGGAAATATGGGACCCGATTTGTTTGTGATTTGCGAATTGCTCGGAAAAGAAGAATCAATTCAGCGGATTAATTCGGCGATTGAGACGATTAAAAAGTAGATTGTAAAATAATAGATAGAATGGGTTTCACTTTTGTGAAGCCCATTTTTTTAAGGAGGTAATAGTAACTTGCTTAGCGATTAGTTGAGAATGATTCTTTTTATTTCCGAATAATATCAATTCTACCGCCCGAACCCAATTTTATAATGCTTGAAGGTTGTGCGGGAGTAATATCATCTTGCCGAAATTCCACAACATAATCTACCTGACTTTTTATTTCTTCCGAAATCTCATCGAAAAAGGCCGCTGATTTTTCGCCACTTATATTCGCTGAAGTAGAAACCAGCGGCCGCCGAAATCGCTGCAATAACTGACTGGTAAATATCTCTTTGGTGAATCGTATCCCAATGCTACCATCGTCGGCAATTAGATTTTTTGCGAGGTTTTTAGCATTCTGATAAATTACGGTTAACGGAGTTGTGGTAATTTCAACCAAATCCCAAGCCACCTCCGGAACGTCGTCAACATATCGTTCCAACAATGCAGGATTTTCCATTAACACCAACATACTTTTCGAGTCTTCGCGTTTTTTAATCTCATAAATTCGTCGAACAGCATCTGCGTTTGTGGCATCGCAGCCAATTCCCCAAATGGTGTCTGTTGGGTATAAAATTACACCGCCATTTTTTAAAACTTCAACTGCCTTTTTTAAATCGTCGTGCATTGTTTATTCAGATAGAATTTTGGAATACAAAGAAATTAAATTTTGGGAATATTTTTCAGGATGAAATAGTTTTGACCGTTCTTTGCTTTTTTCGATCATTTCATTTCTGAATGAATCGTTTTCAAGTAGAAGTTTTATTTTTTCTCCAATTTCATCAATATTTTCAGGGTCGCATAAAACAGCTGCATCTCCTGCTGTTTCGGGCAAACACGAAACATTCGAAGTAATTACCGGGCAGCCACTTGCCATCGATTCTATTATCGGTAAACCAAATCCTTCAAACATAGAAATGTAAACCGATAAACTTGCTTTTTGATAAAGCCCGGCTAAGTCTGTTGTTTTAATATTATTAAGAAATCTTACCCGATCTTCTAGTTTTTTTTCAGTGATAAATTGAATTAGCGAAGTAGTATAAAGTGTTGGTTTTCCAACAAAAACTACCGGTATATTTAATTGGGCTTTGTGAATTGCCTTTAACAACGAAAGTTGGTTTTTTCTTTTTTCAATGGTTCCAACAGCAAGAATAAACTTTTTAGGAAGATTGTATTTCGATTCCAGATGTTTCGTGTTTAGCCGTTCGTAATACTTTGGAGAAATGGATTGAAAGACGACTTCAATTTTCTCTGGATTAATTTTAAAGTATTCGACAATATCTTCTTTGGTTTGATTGCTAATGGCAATTATTTTATGGGCCGCAGTGCAAGCATATTTTACTTTTTGGTAATAAATTTTTCTGTCGATTGGTTTATAAAATTCGGGGTATCGCAAAAAAATCAAATCGTGAATCGTTACTATTGCAGTTACTTTCGATTTTTGAATTCCACTGGGTAGTTCATTACTTAATCCGTGAAACAAGTCAAGCTCATTATTTTTCAATTGGCGACTTACCGAAAAACTTCGCCACAACGATTTAAAAAGTTTTAACAGTGAACTGTCGGGAGAAATAACGTTAAACTGTTTGGAGTTAGAAAATAGTTCCTCATTAATTTCAGGTGTGAATAAAACATACTGATTGTCGGGATGATGGTTTTTCAAGGCATTTAAAGTGTTCCGGCTATAGTTTCCTAAACCGGAGGCATTTAAAAAAGCTCGTTTTGCATCAAATCCAATTTTCATTGTTAAATATTTTTCTGAAATATACGAAAAAGGTCAGGTTTTAGTTCCTGACCTTTGAAGAATATTTTGTAAAATTTTATTTATACCGGAAAATCTTTTAACCCATCAAAATCGAGAGTTGTAAAGTAGTCTTCAATTGTTTCTGCACGTCGAATTTCAGTTACTTCTCCATTTTCGCGTAACAACAATTCTGATGATTTTAGTTTTCCGTTGTAATTAAAACCCATTGAATGGCCGTGAGCTCCGGCATCGTGAATAACGAGAATATCGTTTGGTTCTATTTTGGGTAACATCCGTCCGATGGCAAATTTGTCGTTGTTTTCGCACAGCGAACCAGTTACATCGTATTTTTCTGTTGCCACATCATTTTCTTTTCCAACCGCTGTTATGTGATGATACGCTCCATATAATGCGGGGCGCATTAAATTTACCATACAAGCATCGAGTCCAACAAAACTTTTATAGGTGTTTTTAATGTGTCTTACTTTTGTAACCAAATATCCGTAAGGTCCGGTAATGGAACGTCCTAATTCGAAGAAGATTTTTAAAGGAGCCAAACCATTTCCTACAATCAATTTGTTGTACAATTTTTCAATTCCGGCGCTTACATATTCCAAATCTACCGCTTTCTCTTCGGGTTTGTAAGGAATTCCAATTCCTCCACCAAGATTGGCAAATGCAATTTTAACTCCGGTTTCTTCGTAAACTTCAACAATTAATTTGAATAGTATTTCTGCTGTTTCAATAAAATAATCGGGAGATAGTTCGTTGGAGGCAACCATTGTATGAATCCCAAAATGTTTTACTCCTTTTTCTTTTAAAATGCGGTATCCCTCAATTATTTGTTTGTAGGTAAAACCATACTTAGCATCCTCTGGGTGTCCGATAATTAGGTTACCCTGTTTTAAATCGCCGGGATTATAGCGCATACAAATCGTTTCGGGCAATCCCACATTTTTCTCAAGAAAGTCGATGTGTGAAATATCGTCCAGATTAATTATGGCTCCTAAATCTTTTGCCAATTGAAACTCGTGTGCAGGTGTGTCGTTGGAAGTTAGCATAATTTCATCGCCACTCATCCCAACACGTTTTGCCAACTCTAATTCTGCCGTCGAACTACAATCAATCCCAAAGCCCTCTTCCCTTAAAACTTTCATTAAATAGGGATTTGGCGCAGCTTTTATGGCATAATACTCTTTAAAACCGTTGTTCCACGAAAAGACTTTTTTGAAATTCCGGGCATTTTCACGAATAGTTTTTTCATCGTAAATGTGAAATGGAGTGGGGTGGGTTTCAATTATTTTATCGATTTGCTCTTTCGAGAAAGGTAAATTTTTAGTTGCCATAATTTTAAATGTATTCTTTTTGGAAACACAAATTTACAACTTATCGCGAACATTGTAGAATTATTCTAAATAAAGATGTTGTGTTTGATTAAATTAACTGATGGTTAACAATCCTTTCAGCCCAATTGGCGGCTCTTTGTATTTCTCCTTCTATCAGTGGCCCCTTTTCAGTTGAAACAAAAAAACCTTCAGGAGTTTCAATATACTCACCTCCTTTTTTTACCAAAGCTTTTGCAATGTGTTTTACTGCATAACCACCTGTTTTGACAATAAATCTCAACGATTTCGATTTAATTTCAGATAATGATAACCGGGTATCAAAGGCAGCTACTTTAACTCCTTTTAAACTTTTCGCAGGAATACTTTTTAGAAATTTTTTGGTGGCTTCACTCGGCTGGAATCCACGCGTTGGAGAACCAACAATTAAAATATCAGGATCTGAAATCTCTTGCCATATAATCTCCGAGATACGATAAACTTTTACTTTTACATTTTCGTTAAATGATTCTCCCATGGCACGGGCAATTTTTTCGGTGGTCACAAAATACGAATCAAAAAGAATAATAATATTCATCGCTGATTTATTGAATTATAACGCTAACCTTCAGCAAAACTCATAGCAGCTCGAATCCCATCAGCAGCGCTTGAAATTATTCCACCGGCGTAACCACTTCCTTCGCCAATTAGATATAAATTATCGAAGTTTTCAACCAGCCCGTTCTTTTCGCGGATTACCTGAATGGGTGATGAGGTTTTACTTTCAAATCCTAAAAGATTACCTGTTTCAAAACCTTTCATTTTACGGATAAAATCGGTTAATCCAATTTGCATGGATTTAACAACTGGAGTTGGGAGCAGTTCCCATAATGGAGCAGGTTTTAGTCCCAGCGAATAACTACTTTCCAAATTGTTGTTTTTGCTGCGTTGCCGTAAAAAATCGGTAATTGAGCAAGCCGGAGCTTCGTAACTATTGGAAAATTGAAAAAATGTTTCCTCCAGATTTTTTAAATT
>CAYZBC010000050.1:0-22514 GCA_964476535.1 uncultured Maribellus sp. | reverse complement strand
AATTCCAATGCATCAATAACTTCATATTCAGATTTATATCTAGGTACTTTTTTGCTTTTATCCAATTCTATAATTGTGGGTATTCGTATTTTTTCGTCAGCACCAATATTTGTAAATTTCATGTTCTCCCCATCCCATTTCAATATTCGTTGCAGTCCGGCCAATCTGGTTGCAACAGTTCCCATCACCACAACTTCGTTAAATGGCCCTGCATATCCAAAATGAGATTTAGTTTTAACACGTGTTGACGGATCTTCTTTGCAAGCCCTAATCCAGTCTTTTTCATGACCATCAATACCTCCTTCTACCAGACGTTCATTAATTGTAGGCGAATAGTTAACAAATTCTTTCGAAGGAAGTCGTTTGGGGTTTTTACCATAACATCCCCCCATTATTTTTCCTTTGCTACCAACAAAAAGAACACCACCATCACTGTCACCCATCGTTTCACCGTCTTCCAATTCAAACGGACGATCGGGCATTAAACCACCATCATACCAGGTTATTTTCACTTTGGGCATTTCAACGTTTCTATATTTCTCTCTTTTGGGGAAATAGTATGAAATTTTTTCTGCTTCCGGTGGCGATTCAATTGTCCATTTTGAAGAGCTGGCTTCAATTTCCGTAGGATATTGAAGACGTAAACTACGCATAACTACATCGAGAATATGGCAAGCCATATCGCCAAGAGCACCTGTTCCAAAATCTGACCAACCACGCCAACTCCAGGGATGATACTGAGGAGAATAAGGTCGCTGAGGTGCAGGCCCCAACCACAAATCCCAATCTAATCCGGAAGGTTTCCTAGGAGTTTCTTCGGGTCGGTTTAAACATTGTGGCCAAATCGGGCGATTGTGCAGATTGGACTGCATATTTGTACCGATTAATTATTGCCAGTAAAGAAAATAGAGAGCTGGTAATAACAGAGCTGGGAAATGAAGGTGGGGCTAAAACTTTAGTTTTGCGAATTTCGGATGCCTGTTAACTGGCGGGTAAAATTGATTCCGATTTATCGTTGTGGCATGAAATTTCCACTTTTATTAGGTTAGTGTTCTTTAAATTACAAAAGCCCCTTCAAAAATGAAGAAGCTTTCAAGTGTATTTTTATTTCTTATAATTAAGTCTTGTTAAACTTCCTGTACCGTTTCTACCATTTCCTGACCTTTTTTGATGGCCTCTAAATTTAATGGAATCAATTTATGGTAACGTTCCGGCAATGATTTCTCTAATCCTTTTTCAACATTATCCAAAGATAAAATTGGTTTGATTTTTAAGTAACTTCCAAAAACAATCATATTGAATACTTTCGGATTCCCCATCTTAATTGCCTCCTTAGTACCTTCCACTTTAAAAATATTGATATCGTTCCGTGTGGGCGGTGATAATACTCCGTTTGGGTCGTAAAGCAATGTTCCTCCAGGTTTTACCGCGCTTTCAAACTTGATCATACTTTGTTGATTGAGTATAATAGCTGTGTCAAACTCATGCAAGATGGGTGAACTAATTCTGGTATCACTTATAATTACGGTTACATTTGCCGTTCCACCACGCATTTCTGGACCGTACGAGGGAAACCAAGTTACTTCTTTGTCTTCCATAATGCCCGAATAGGCTAATATTTTACCCATCGAAAGAACTCCTTGTCCACCAAAACCTGCAATTATCAATTCTTCAGTCATAATATTCGATTTTTAGTTTTCCAAAACGTTTTCACCTTTTACACTGTCTTTTAAATCTCCAAGCGGATAATAAGGAATCATGTTTTCTTCCATCCATTTGTTTGATGCTACCGGAGTCATTTTCCACCCCGAGTTACAGGTTGAAACAACTTCAACAAATGAAGTTCCTTTTTTATCCAACACATTTTGAATTGCTTTTTTCAATGAACGTTTACATTTTCGTACTGAAGCGGCAGTGTGAACAGCCTGACGCGTTACATACGATGTTCCCGGTAATTGCGCAATCAGATTTGTAATCTTCAATGGGTAACCATTCCGTTTAACATCTCTGCCTGTTGGTGTAGTAGCAGTAACCATTCCTTCCAAAGTAGTTGGAGCCATTTGTCCTCCTGTCATTCCATAAATTCCATTATTTATGAATACTACTAGTATGTTTTCGCCACGGTTGCAGGCATGCATAATTTCAGCTGTTCCGATAGATGCCAAATCGCCATCGCCCTGATAAGTAAAAACAAATCTGTCAGGCATTAAACGAGATACGCCTGTGGCAACTGCCGGCGCTCTTCCATGTGCGGCTTCCTGCCAATCGATTGCAATATAATTATAGGCAAACACAGCACAACCCACTGGAGCAATTCCAATGGTTTTTTCCTGAATCCCCATTTCATCAATTAATTCGGCCATTAATTTATGAACCACGCCATGCGAACAACCCGGACAATAGTGCATAATCTCGTCTTCCTGGAGTTTCGACTTGTCGTACACCAGGTTTTCCGGTTTAATAAGATCTTTTAACTCCATAACTTAATTCCCATGAAAATTTATCTTCTAAAGCATCAACAACCTCACCAGGAGTGGGAATAATTCCTCCCATCCTTCCAAAATAGTTCACCCTTGCATTGCTTCCGGCTTCGTAAACAGCAAGTTTAATATCTTCTATCATTTGACCCGCACTCATTTCAACCGATAAAAAACCTTTTGCCTTGCGTGCCAATTCTTTTATTATTGCATTTGGAAAAGGGTAAAGAGTTATGGGCCGAAGCAACCCAACTTTTAGTCCCTTGCTACGAGCTATTTCCACCGATTTCTGGCAAACCCTTGCCGAAGTACCGAATGCCACAATAATATAATCTGCATCATCGCATTGAATCAATTCGTATCTCGATTCTTGCTCTTCAATCAATTTGTATTTTTCCTGAAATCGACGATTTTTAGCCTCCATAACATCCGAATCCATTTCCAACGATGTAATTACATTCTTCTTTCGGGTGACTGGTTTTCCGGTGGTTGCCCAATCGCCTGACATTTTATGAATTTCTTCATCGGTCCAGCGAGGTTTCTGGTCGGCAAGTTCCACTTTTTCCATCATTTGCCCCAAAGCACCGTCGGTTAAAATCATTGCTGGGTTTCTATATTTGAAAGCCAGTTCAAATCCCAAATCAACAAAATCATTCATCTCCTGAACAGATGCTGGTGCAAGAACAATTAATTTATAATCGCCATGACCTCCTCCTTTTACCGCCTGAAAATAATCGGCCTGCGAAGGTTGAATTGTACCCAAACCCGGACCGCCACGTTGAACATTAACAATTAAACAAGGCAATTCGGCACCTGCTATATAAGAAATTCCCTCGGCCATTAAACTAATACCAGGACTCGAAGATGAAGTCATTGCTTTTTTACCCGCGCCGGCTGCGCCATATACCATATTAATAGAAGCAACCTCGCTTTCGGCCTGCAGAACAACCATTCCGGTTTCATTCCACGGTGCACGTAGCATTAAGGTTTCCATTACCTCCGACTGAGGTGTTATGGGATAACCAAAATAGCCGTCGCATCCACAGCGAATAGCTGCTTCTCCAAGCACCTCATTTCCCTTCATTAATCTTATTTCTCCCATATATGTATGTATTTTCTTTTTGTTTCTAATAAAATGTAAAATATCGAATAAGGAATAAGAAAAGTCTTTTAAATTTTTACCCTGTAAATGGTTAAACACGTATCGGGACAAACAACGCCACAGTTGGAGCATCCAATGCACGCTTCAGGATTTTCCATGTAAGAATAATGATATCCCCTACTATTAACTTCTTTGTGTAATCTCAAAACGTCTTGCGGACAAGCTTCAACACACAAACCACATCCTTTGCATCCTTCTTTGTCAACTACAACTGCTCCTTGTACTTTTGCCATTTTTCAGTAATTTTTCTGCTAAATTTAGTAACCCTAATATACTAAAAACACAATAAATATCAGGTTCTGAAACAAAAATTCATATCAATTAAGATCTTTAATATAAAAGGAGCATTTACTTTCAGATTCTAAATTTATTACGCAAATAAAATAGAGTTTAAACTTGTCTAACAAATCTATTTTTTCTGATATAAAATGTATGCAACTATTGTTGCGTTATCATAATTTGTAAAGAATGCGAGTAAGAATGTTACGGTGAATGCCGAGATAGGACGCAATTTGTTGTCGTTGAAGTTTTTGCGCCAATTCAGGATACTCATTCAAAAATTTCCGAATCCGTTGTTCTGCATTTAACGATTGAAAGGAGTGTATCCGTTCCATGGCTTGAATGTAACTTTCTTCGGCTAAAATACGCACAGTACGCTCAAATTTGGGTTGATTGTCTAACAAAGTTTTAAACTCATCTTTTTCAATATAAATGAGTTTTGAATCTTCGTAAGCCCGAATAGATTCGGTTGAATTTTTACCGTGATAAAAACCCTGATGGTTGCTTACTATAAAATTATTGGGAGGAAAAAAAAATCGTGAAATCCATTCTGTTCCGCCGGAAGAAAGATAATTGGCATACAAAAAACCTTCTATTAGAATTCCAATTTTTTTTGTTTTTTCGCCATAATCAATAAAATAATCTCCCTTTTTTAACTCAACCGGATTATTTTTTAAATCAAAAGATTCAATTAAATTGAGGGTAAGTTTGTAACGCGAGATTATTTTATTCTTATCCATTAATTTGGGTAGAAATAGTCAAAAAGTAAAAATAAAAAAATGCCGGACTTGTTTGCATTATTTTTGTCCGATTAACAAAAAGTATATTCTATTTGGAGAAATTTTCGTTGAATAATTTTAATCGCTCTTCTAATTCGCCAAACTGCTCCCGTTTTACAAAAGAGACACACGCTCGAATTCCTTCTTCGTTGCTACCCGTATTATCCAAAGCGATGGCGCTAATTCCATAATACAATAGATTTTCTACCAATCGATTTCCTGTCATTCCCGGATATGTAAGCGTAAAGTAAAATCCATCTGCAATTGGAACATCCATATCGTTTTTATATACTAATTCAAAACCATTTGCAAGGAATAATGTCTTCATTATTTTGGCTTTCTCGCCATACTCCTTTATGTCTTCAACAAAGTTAAAACTGCCTTCGTTGGCGGCTTTTAACATTGCTGCCAACGCCCACTGCGCTGAATGACTTGTTCCTGACGAGATGGAATATAATAAGCGCAATGTTACAGTATCTCCGAAGGAGGTTCCTTTAAATCTTTCCTGAAGATCAGGATAATCACGATCAAACAATTTATTTGAAATGGCCATTAATCCACAACGCTGCCCAGCATAAGAAAATATTTTTGAACTGGATATAAACAAAATATAATTGTCAGTATATTTTGCAACCGAAGGTTGATAGGGAGCTTCGCCCGGTTTAGATAAATCGTTCCGGAAATCCATTCCAAAATAGGCTAAATCTTCCATAACAATCACATCATACTTATTGGCCAATTCACCAATAATCTTCAACTCTGCATCGTTAAAACATATCCATGCCGGATTATTTGGATTGGAATAAATAATAGAATTTATATTTCCTTTTGAAAGAATTCCATCCAATTTTGCTTTCAATTTTTCGCCTCTGAAATTAAACACATCAAATGTTTCGTGTTTTAATCCAAGCACCATAATTTGCTGCTTCTGTACTGGAAAACCGGGATCGATAAAAAGCGTAGTATCTTTTTTCTTATCCACATTCCCGGCAGCCATAAATGCAGCAAAAGTACCTTGCATCGATCCCACTGTTGCAATACAACCTTTCGACTCTAAATCAATATTTAAAAAAAATTTTATGAATTTTGAGGCTTCTTCCTTTAACGGTTTTATTCCGTCCATCATCGGGTAAATGGCGGCTACTCCTCGTTTTAATGCTTCAATTTCGGCATTTACACCAATTTGTGACGGAGGCAATCCGGGAACTCCCATCTCCATGCGAATGTATTTTGTGCCCGTTTCTTCTTCAACCAAATTTACCAAAGCAACAATTTCGCGAATGGATGCTTTTCCCACATCAGGAATTCTAAGCTGCTTAATTTTTAAATCTACAACAGTTTTATTTAAAGGAGAATTATTCATTTTTAATGAGATCAAAGTTTCAGGTGAAAAGTTTATTGTACTCAAACCTTTTGTCATTTCGAGAGAGGTACGACAGAGAAATCTGTTTATCATTTACAGATTTCTTCTTTCAGTCGAAATGACAATTATAAATATGTAAAACTTAAAATCCGAAATCAGGTTTGATAAGTTCAATCCAACCTGCAATTCTTTCGTCCGTTAACTCGGGTTCGAAATCTTCATCAATTGCTAGTCCCATAAACTTATCGTCAATTACCGCTTCCGATTCATCAAATTCGTAACCATCAGTCGAAACTTTTCCAACTAAATTGGCTCCATTCTTTAAAAGTTCTTTTCCCAGAACCCCAACGTGGTCAACAAATCCGTGAGCGTATGTAACATGGTCGCCAAGACCAAAAATTGCAACAGTTTTTTCGGCATAAGTTATTTTTCCTATTTCGGGCAAAAATTTGGACCAATCGTTGTTCGAAAATTCCGAATCCCAAGTATCTTTTCCTACCGTTGAAACACCGAAAATTATTTTGTCAAATTTCTTGATATCTGCTACTGAAGCATTTTTAACAGCCACCATTTCTACGTTATTTTCACCAATGGCCACTTTAATTTTATCGGCCACCCGATTCACTGCGCCGCCTATCGGTCCATAAAAAATTGCTATTTTACTCATAATATCTATTTTTATTTCTTCCTTTTTTTTATTCTTCATGTATATTTAACTCTCCACGAACATATTCACCTAAGATTGATAGACTCGATGCACTTTTTAAAACTTCGTGAATCGCCCTATCGTAGCTTTCTGGTTTAGTCCACTCAATATCAACATGAAATGTATATTCGTTAGGTTTCCCGATAATAGGAACCGATTGGATTTTTGTGAGATTAATTTGATTTTCGGCAAATGTATTTAAAACCCGGGCCAACGAGCCGAAAAAGTGTCCTACCTCAAAGCAAATGGATGCTTTGTTTGTCCCTTTGGTTTTATTACCTTGTTTCGAAAGAATCAAAAATCGGGTATAATTCTTTTTATTGGTTTCAATTCCGGTTTCCAAAACTTCCAATCCATATAATTTAGCTGAACGTAAATTTGCAATGGCAGCTGCATCTTTTGGTTTGGTTTCAGAAATTAGTTTTGCCGAAGCAGCCGTATCCATTCCTTCGTGTAAACGGGCATTTGAATAATACTTCTCGATAAACTCCATCGATTGTTGCAATGCGATGGGATGCGAGTAGATATCTTTGATATCTTTCGGATTAACGCCGGGAGAAACCATTAAATTCATTTGAATATGAATGTAAATTTCGCCAATAATACGAAGATGATAATCTCTGATAAGCTGATAATTCTTCAGAAGACTACCCGCAATTGAGTTTTCGATTGCCATAACTGCAATATCAACCTTATCGGTATCAATCATTTCGCACACACTGGTAAACGACTTGCATTCAACCACTTCAATTTCTTCGTTATAATAATTTAGTGCCGCGTCTTCGTGGAAAGAGCCGGCAATTCCTTGTATTGCAATTCGTTTCATTCAATAATTTTTATTGCGTCCAAAGATACAAATTCTATGATTAGTTCGCAGCGTTCGCGCGTTTTACCACCGATAAATTATTTTTATACCTGATAGTTTTCATCAGAAACTAAAAGTTTATCCTTGTGATTTCTCAAAACATCCATACATTTTTGAACATCAAACGGACGGATTACAATTACCGCAGCAGTTTCATTCATCGAAAATGCATACATATATTCAATAAATATCTCTTCGGAACTTAATATCTCAAGCATGTTCGCCAATCCACCCGGATTATTTGGACTTTTCACCAAAACAACTTCAGTAGTTTGTACCGAAAATGCCTTCTGCTTTAATACCTCTTTGGCTTTATCCGGGTCTGGAACAATTAACCTTAAAATTCCAAAATCAGAAGTATCTGCAATTGTAAATGCCGAGATATTAATACCAGCTTCTCCTAAAATTTGTGTTACCTCGTTTAATCTTCCCGTTTTGTTTTCAAGAAAAACGGATACTTGTTTTCTAATCATTTTCTTAGATTTTACGATTGTCAATAACTCGTTTGGATTTACCTGCTGTACGTTCAATGGTTTTTGGTTCAACCAATTTTACATCAACCGAAATCCCTAATGTACTTTGAATGTTGTGTTTAATTTTTTTCTTCAATCCTTCCAACACCCGAATTTCATCAGAAAAGAATTGCTCCTGAACTTCAACCATTAATTTTAAAATGTCAAGTGTTCCTTCACGTTCTACAATTAATAAATAATGAGGTTCGGTTTCACTCATTTCCAACAATACACTTTCAATTTGTGATGGAAATACATTTACTCCCCTTATGATTAGCATATCGTCGCTGCGACCCATACATTTTTCCATACGAACCAAGGTGCGTCCACACGCACATTTATCGTAGTTCAAACGAGTTAAATCGCGGGTGCGATAGCGAATAATCGGAATTCCTTCCTTTGTAACCGTAGTAAAAACCAACTCTCCAATTTCTCCCGGTTCCATTGGTTCCAGTGTTTCCGGATGAATAATTTCAGGAATAAAATGGTCTTCGTTTATGTGCATTCCAGCCTGGTGCTCGCATTCGCATGAAACGCCCGGACCAATAACTTCACTTAAACCATAAATATCGATGGCTTTTATTTTTAGTTTTGTCTCAATCTCTTTGCGCATGCTTTCGCTCCAAGGTTCGGCACCAAAAATACCAACCCGCAGGTTTAACGATTCTGGGTCAATTCCCATGTCTTTCATTACTTCTGCTAAAAACAGAGCATACGATGGGGTGCAAGCAATAACCGAAGTTCCAAAATCCTGCATCAACTGAATCTGTTTTTGCGTATTTCCTCCAGAGATAGGAATTACCGTTGCTCCCAAATTTTCAGTTCCATAATGTAAACCTAATCCTCCGGTAAATAATCCATAACCATAAGCAATCTGTACAATATCGTTTTTATGAACTCCAGACATTCCAAGTGTCCGTGTAACAACTTCTGCCCACATTTGCAGATCGTTTCTGGTGTAGCCAACAACAGTAGGTTTTCCGGTCGTTCCGGAACTTGCATGCACACGTACAATCTCACTCATTGGAACAGTAAACATTCCAAACGGATAATTATCGCGTAAATCGGATTTTATCGTAAATGGCAATTTTGAAATATCTTCGATACTTTTTATATCTCCCGGCACCAATCCCTTTTCCTGCATTTTTGCACGGTAACTTGGGATACTGTGGTAAACCCGCGAAACGGTTTTCACCAATCTTTCGGATTGAATAGCTGACATCTCGTCTCGAGAGGCACATTCAATTTTTTCGTTCCAAATCATTCAAACTATTTTAATTTATTTATAATGTATTTTTTGCTTCTTTTTTATCAATATATTCCTTGCGGCTTGCCTTGGGTCACTTATATTCTCAACTAAATTTTAAAAGAGATGTCTGTCAAATGACAGACAAAAATTTGAAAGAATAAAAATACGGATTTTCGCCTTCGTTGCCGAAACAAAGTTAGCGAAATACTTATTGACTCCGCCACGAAAATAGTCAACCTTTAGAATTCTCCTTATTTGCAATTGGCAAATCCTATTTCCCATATACCACTTTGTCATTCAAAACCTGAATTCCATTCACGGCCAAGAGGCGTTTTGCCTCTATAACATCGGGAACTTCGAGAATTAATAAGGCGAGATTATTTTCTGCAATCAAGCGACTGTAAGCATTTTCGATATGAATGCCAGCACGAGAAATCATAATTAGAAGATCGTTTAATCCTCCCGATTCATCCAACATTTCCAGAGCAATAACTTCATGCAATGCCACTGAATTTCCTTTTTCAGACAGAATTTGATAAGCTTTTTCAGGTTCATCGACAAGCAAGTTTAATGCACCCCAGCCATGATAAATATTATTAAGGGTTAAAGAACGAATATTTATGTTTTCATTTTTTAAAACATTGGTAATTCTCTCGAAATGAGCAATTTTATTTTCGAGAAAAATGGAAACTTCAAATGCCATAATAGTAGATATTAGTCCCTCCAAATCTTTCGATATTTGACAGAGAGAGATTTAGTAAAAAAATAAATTGTCGTGTTAAAAATAGATGTAAAAAACTACATTTCTTTCATTAATGAATCAAAAATAGTTCTTCTTTAGAATTTATATGCAACTGAAAGCATATTTCTGAAATTTGTTACATTTTTGGCATTTTTCACTTTTCCAAAATCATTGTAATCATTATCGCCATATGCAGCAGTCGTCCAGCTCATTTCCCAGCCAAACATAAAATTTTTGTAGCTATAAATTAGCTGCGGCGAAATTTTATACATTACATCAACGTCGGTTGCAAAACCGTAAAATGGTCCTACAGGGTTTTCGCTTGTTCCCATATTTTTAAGATGCCCGGCAAATAAACCAACTTTCCATGCACCGCCATAAACAAAATTAACCCAACTGTAAATGTGGTTTAGTGGTGTATAAGTTTCGGCTCCAGTTTGAGAATTGATTGTGGCAACGGCATAACCGCTTGGCAATAAGCTTTCGCACACATTTTGTCCGTACATGGTTTTTGCCTTGAATACAAATTTATCTTTAGTATATTTTAAATAAGCTATTGCAGCTACCGTATTCAATTTTTCAGAAGTTTTAAAAGTACCCAGTGTTCCAGAAGTCGATGTTCGAGGCTGAATAATTTTCCAATCGAACGCTGCTCCTAAAACCCAATTCTCGTTATAATATTGAAGTTGAGCATGAAGATTCGGAATTACTGCATCGCGCTGATATTGATATGTTTTTCCATCTGGACCGGTATTGGCGTATTTATACTGATACACAGCTGCTGCAATAAAATCTAAATTGTCGTTTAATTTATGAGTCAGTCGTATTTGAGGACTTCGGTTAAACACTTGGAAAGGCAGTCCGGTATTTTCATTTAACGTGCTTGGGTAAACTTTTTCAATAAACGTTGGGTGCCAGGTACGACCAAACAACAGCTTGCTTTTAGTCCATGTAAACTGAGCGTAGGCATGCCTAAGACGTAAACTATTGGTACTCGATCCACCTGTAAAATCAACTTCAACATAGGCACCTACTTGAGCTGCTCCCATTTGAAGCCCGGAAAACCTTGTACCAAATCGGGTAAAAATATCTAAAAACTTTGCACTTGGTTGTGCATTAATATCCTCATTGTTTAAATCATAAACAGGTTTCTTTGGAAATAATTCTAGTAAATTATCACAAGCATCTACATTTCGGCGCGTATCAAAAATAAAATCATTTCTTACAAAACCGGAAAGTTCAACTTTAATTTCTTTTGAGGTCAAGAATCCTTGAGAAAAGGAATTAAATGATAATACAACAAGTAGTAAAAATACGATTTTTTTCATAGTTAGGAGATAAGAAACAGGTTAATATAATTTTTTTGAAATAGCTCAATTGGCTTGATTTTGAATTACATCACAAAATTAGCATTATCGAATTATTCATATTCTTCAGGCAATAGTTGAAAAACATAAAATGCCTATTTATTTTGATTTTAAATAATTCTAAATTAAAGTATCTTACTCAACATTTTATAAAATTGATTCATTTTTTTAAGTGCATCTTTGCTAAATTAAATTTTGGATTGAATGAAGAGGAACCGTCTGATAAAATTTTTAAAAAAATTGCACAAATGGCCGGCAATTATTATTGCACTATTTGCAATTCTGTTTGCAGCTTCCGGAATTGTACTAAATCACAGACAATTCTTTTCACCAGTTAATGTTTCACGGAAGATATTACCATCTAATTATAACTACGAAAACTGGAACATGGCCGCGGTTCGAGGTTCGGTTGAAACTGACAGTGTAACAAACCTGATATATGGGAACATAGGAATTTGGGAAACCACGGATGATTTAAAAACTTTCGAAGATTACAATCAAGGTTTTCCCAACGGAATTGACAACCGAAAAATTTATTCAGTTGTAAAATTTCAAAATAGCCTTTTTGCCGGAACGCAGCTGGGTTTATACAAAAGAGATTTATTGGGTGGAGAATGGGTAAAACTAAAACTGACCGTTCGTGAAAATCGAATTGCTGACCTGGCCTTGAAAAACGACACTCTTTTAATTTTAACCCGTCACTATTTATTACGAAGTACAAACGGAGAAGATTTTAAAACGGTTCAACTGCCTGAACCAATTGGATACAAAAGAGAAACCGGGCTTTTTAATACATTTTGGGAATTGCACAGTGGCGAATTACTGGGGCTGCCAGGAAAACTAATTGTTGATTTGCTTGGGCTGGTTACTATCTTTCTAGGGATAACAGGTTTGTTACATTTCTTTTTCCCAAAAATTATACAACGCAAAAAGAAGAAAGAAAAACAAGTGGCGAATTTGGTAAGTACAAAAAAGAAAAACCTGCACTGGCACAATGTTGTGGGCTACCTTTTTGTTTTGTTTCTAATTATTAATACAATTTCGGGAATGCATTTGCGACCGCCGCTGTTAATTCCTATTGCAAATAAACAGGTTGGTATTATTCCATACACACACATGGACAGTCCAAATCCGTGGTTCGATAAATTGCACAGAGTTCATTGGGACGATGAGTTAAACAGATACATTTTCTCCACTTCCGAAGGATTATTTTTTGCCGAAGAGACATTAACAAAACAATTACTTCCTGCACCTTCGCAGCCACCCGTAAGTATTATGGGATGTAATGTTTTTAAGTCGTTGGGGGAACAAAACTATTTAGTTGGTTCGTTTAGCGGAATGTTTTTGTGGAATATTAAAACCGGTACTGTTCACGATTTTTTCACCCGACAACCTTACGCCGTTCCTGAGAGAATGGCCAGCCCAATTGCCGCAAACACAGTTACCGGACTTGTTGAAGGAAAAGAAAACACCTTTTGGTTCGATTTTAATAAGGGAGTTCAAACAATAGCATCCCTTGGGGGGATGCCATCCTTTCCAAAGATGTCAGAAGAAATTAAAAAAGCTTCACCCATATCATTGTGGAATGTTTCGTTGGAAATTCATACCGGACGTATCTTTGAAAATGTACTGGGTCCTTTTTACATTTTATACGTTCCGCTTGCCGGAATCTGTATTTTACTGGTACTAATAAGTGGCTTTTTTGTTTGGTGGATGGTTTACCGAAAGAAAAAAGTTCGTCGCACTGGTTGATTAAAAAGAGAACTGTTCTTTATTTTAATGTGGAATAAAAGCCCAACTTATACATATCGAACCAAAATAACCTAGGCTTCTTCCCAACCAGATTTTTCTCAATTATTGAATGGCTCATTTTATAAAAACTCAAAAAAATTATTGCCGGAATATATTTTGTAATTTTTGAATACCGATATAAAAAATGAACCTGTTCAATAAAAACAATGTCGTTTAAGAGAAGATCATTCGTTATTTGGAACAAAGTTTCCAATGCTACTTTAGTTTTATAAATAAACACTTTAGAATCTTCCAGCCCGGTATGTTCCACCGGATTATTTATATGCAAAATCTCCATTTCATTATTGAATAAATCGTAACCCAATAAAGTATCTTCATGTCCATAATTTTTTACATCCTCACGGAAATGAATTTTTTCAAAAACCCTTTTTTCAATCAAAAAATTATTAGAAGTGATTATAAATCCTTTATTATTGTTTCGGATTTCAGCTGAAACCGCTTCCCTGTTTATCCCATAAAACCAACGTAATAATTTTTCCGGCTGCGAAGGCTTCTCTTTTTGGTAAGCAGTTCCACCACATAAAACACGATTGGGTTTGCTCTTATTTAAAAATATTTTCAAATAGCCGTCTCGTACAACTTTCGAATCGGCATCAATAAAAAGCAAAAAATCAAACTTCGATTCAAAACCCATTTTATTGCGAATGGCTGACCGTCCCAGATTTTCATCCAACTCCAAATAAACAACATTTGAATATTCAGAGATAATACGGTTTTTATTTTTTATTGTATCATTAGAACAATCATCATAAACTCTTATTTCAAACGAAACATCAAGTTTTATCGCCTGTTGAATTAATTGCAGAACCAAACTACCTACTTCGATGTTATAAACCGGAATGTTTATTGAAAGCATAAACCAAAATTTGAATTGGGTTAAAATTACGGAAATATTCCGACTAAGTTATTTACAGGCCTTCTTTAACTATTGTGTAAAACTATATTTTGAATAAAATATTTTACTTTTGACAAAAATTTTTGAACCCGATGACAAAATATATTTTACCCTTTTTACTTTTCATTTCAACTGTAACATTTAGTCAGGGATACCAGATTCAAATCAATCTGGAATTGGCAAAAGACAAGGACGTGTTTCTTGCACATTATTACATTGGCAATATTTATATCGACGACACGCTTCATTTGGATGCAAGCGGTTCAGGCATTTTTAAGGGCGACACCCTACTTCCTCAAGGTTTGTACAAAATTTATTTAGACGATAAAAACCACTTCGATTTTATTTTAGGCGCCGATCAAAATTTCACAATCACAAATAAAACATTTGCGAGTAATTCTGTTGAAGTAAAAGATGCCATTGAAACGGAGGAATTTATCAGCTATATTCTTTTTCTAAATAATCTTAAAAAGGAAAGTACTGAGCTTCAGCAAAAATTAAAATCGGCAACTGGTGACGAGAAAAAAGATTATCAGGAACAATTAGCCGAATTAACACCCAAACTTCACCGTTATTGGGAAAGAATTGATACAGATTATCCAAATACATTTTTGACCAGATTTTTAATGTCGAATTATGTTCCGATTCTGGATATTTCAACTGTTCCTAAAAACGTTCAGGAAAACGATTCGCTTTTGCTTTTGGCAAAATTCCAATATCAGCAAAAACATTTTTGGGACAATTTTGATTATACCGACGAACGGTTTTTGTACACGCCACTATTAAAACCTAAATTAGAAACCTGGTTTACCAAAGTACTTTATCAAAATTACGATTCAATTCGTCCCCAGATATTTGAATTTATTGAAAATGTTCGCCCTCATAAACGCATTTTTCAATTTGCGGTTTCCTGGTTTCTAAATTCAAGCATTAACAGCAATATTATGGGAATAGATGCTCTCTTTGTTGATTTGGCAAAAACCTATTACCTAAGTGGTGATGCATTTTGGACCACCGACGAATCGATGGAAAAAATCAAAGAAAACGTACTTTTTTTAGAAAAAAATTTAATTGGAAAAACTGCTCCCGATTTAACCCTGGAAAGTTTCGAAGGAGAGTATATCAATCTTCATCAAATAGATAAAAAAATTACCGCTGTACTTATATACGAACCCAACTGTTCTCACTGTAAAGTATTTGTTCCTCAATTTTATGACGAAGTTTATCAAAAGTATAAAGATAAAGGATTGGAAGTTTTTGCCATTTATTCAATGGATAACAAAGAAGAATGGGGTACATTTTTAACGAAACATAATCTATTCGAGTGGTTAAATGTTTGGGACAAAGATCATCTGTCGCGATTTAAGATATCGTACGATGCAAGAAAAACTCCGGGCGTTTATATTCTGGATGAAAACAAAAAAATTATTGCCAAAAGAATGACTATTGAGCAAATCGCTGGTTTTTTAGAACATAATTTAAATTAATTTTCTTTCCTGTAACATATTTTCCGTGGTTAATAATACAATATAAAATGTGTATTTTGAGAGTTCAAAAAACGGAACTTTAAAATATGGATCTAAATATATCATTCGAAGAAATTGAGCAAATCCAAAATGATTGGGGCAATAGTATAATAAATATAGGGAAAATATATATAGGTAAAGGAGATTATAATACGGCTGCAAAGAATCATGTCAAACGGTTTTATGGTTACGAAGAAGGTAAAGTCCTTTTCAAACCAACTTTAGCCAGTCTTTATCCGTTTAGATTAACCGTAGAAAGTGCTGAATCTTATTTTGTGGGTGGCAACCCGAAATTCCCCAGAGACTCTGGATTTGCATTAAAACCTTGGATAAATGTACGTTTTGAAAATGCAGGAATTATTATAATGAAACAATATGCAGTATCAATGGGGAATTATTTTTTCAGAGATTTAGACGAAAAGGAAGAAAAAGTTGAATTTTCGTTGGGATTTTTCCGTTCAGAAAATGGAAATTTGAAAATTAATCTTCACCACTCTTCTTTACCATTCGACCCTGTAACTGTTACAAAACAGAATTAACACAAATATTTTTACATTTTACTGATATTTGCATTGTGAGAGTTTTACAGTTTCCTTTTATTCCAAAATCATAAAATATTTACATCGTCATATTCTGGTTTTTATACCTCAACCTACTAAGTATCCCAAACCTTATTTTATTACAAACTACTTTAATTTTATCGTGCTGTAACGTTATAACCTTGTTACTTTTTTTAATTTCGCAACCGAATTAATTTCAACTTTTTTCAAAATTATTTTCTATAAAACCAGAATTATTTTCGCTTCTGGAATTAGATTAACAAGCAAGTATTTTTTTTTATCATTTCAACAAAACACATGAAATTTAAAAATTTGAAAGGTGATGTTTTTGGTGGTTTAACTGCCGGAGTTGTTGCCTTGCCCTTAGCTCTGGCATTTGGTGTTCAATCGGGATTAGGTGCAAGTGCAGGTTTATACGGAGCAATGTTTCTGGGATTTTTTGCAGCTATTTTTGGGGGAACGAACAGTCAAATAAGCGGACCAACTGGACCTATGACTGTAGTTTCGGCAGTAATGGTCACAACAGCAATTGCCCATTATGGAAACATTCAAGATGCGATGGGAATTATTATCCTGACATTTTTATTGGCTGGGGTTTTACAAATTGTTTTTGGGGTTTTACAAATCGGAAAATACATAAAATATATTCCTTATCCGGTTTTATCCGGCTTTATGAGTGGAATTGGAATTATTATAATCATTTTTCAGCTTTTCCCTGTTTTAGGTTTAGCCTCGCCCGGTAAAATAATTGATATTTTTTTAGAAATGCCAGATGCCCTTATTAATAGCAATTTAGTATCAATTCTTTTGGCCGGCCTTACCGTTGTAATTATTTACTTGTTTCCAAAAATTACGAAGGCAATTCCAGGTACCTTAATAGCCCTAATTGTAATATCACTCGTAAGTTTTCTTTTTAAACTGGAAACTCCATTAATTGGAGAAATAGCTTCTGGATTTCCTGTATTAAAAATCGCATCGTTATCAAAAATTACTTTTGCCGATTTAAGCCTTATTTTTGTACCGGCTATTACTTTGGCAGGTTTGGGAACAATTGATTCACTATTAACATCGGTGGTTGCGGATAATATAACGCGAACAAAACACAATAGCAACAAAGAATTAATTGGGCAGGGAATTGGAAATATTGTATCGTCTTTTTTTGGTGGTATTCCCGGAGCTGGTGCAACAATGAGAACCGTTGTTAATATAAAATCAGGTGGAAGAACCAAGGTTTCAGGAGTGATTCATGCTTTACTTTTATTGCTTATTATTCTTGGAATGGGAAGGTATGTAGCATATATTCCTTTGTCGGCACTCGCCGGAGTTCTAATAACAGTTGGTATAAGTATTCTGGACATAAAGGGATTAAAAAATCTATTTAACATCCCAAAAGCGGATGCTCTTATTTTAGTTGCTGTATTGGTTTTAACCGTATTTGTAGATTTATTACAGGCTGTTGGCATAGGAATGGTTGTTGCTTCACTTATTTTTATGAGAAAAGCCAGTGATATGGTTGAACATAATACTTCGCTAAATAAAGTAGACAAATACGACCGGGAAATTGCCTGGCAGGATGAAGCAAATTTGTCGTTAAACAAGTGGGAAGGCGTTTATATAAAAAGATTTGATGGACCAATATTTTTTGGAGTTGCCGCCAAAATTTTAGAGCGAATAAATATAATACCTTCAAATGCAAAAGTTATTATATTCAGAATGAAACGCGTTCCATTTATCGACCAATCCGGATTGTATGCACTTGAAGAGGTAATTAAAGAAATGCAACAATTGGGAATTGTAGTAGTAGTGACAATGATGCAACCGCAGCCACTCTATTTATTTAAGAAAAACAGAATGATTCCGAATATTATTCCCGAAGAATTTTTGTTTGACAGTATTGAAGATTGCGCGGCATGGCTTAAAGAATATTATGATTAAAACTCAGGGTTTGCCAGTCACAGATTTTTTTATAACAAAAAAATTTGTCGTAACTTATGATTATTCGACAAACCTAAATAATAAGTTATGGCTGTTTACAAAATTGAAAATTATGTACTCAGGTACGATTTGAAAGACAACAAACCCTGGGTGATTATCCATTACAAAGTTGATGGAAGTTGGAAAAACAAAAATTGGTTTCCTCCAAAAGAAGATGCCGTTTATCTGGCGGATTTGCTCCGAAACGAAAAACCCTTGTATTACGTGGAATCTTCCAGCGGTAGAAAGTAGATTACTTCATCAGCCGAAGAGATTGGGGAGGAAGAAACTTAAAAATTTATTTTTACGAAAAAATGGATAGTATAAAAGGTACTATCCATTTTTTTTTATAAGTCATGAACTAAAATACTGACTTTGTTTACCACGGAACAAAAGAAATTTTTCTTGAAACAAATCCTTCGCTGGTATTAATACGGACGAAATATACACCGGGTACATTTCCAGCAAGATTTATTTCTATTTTTCGCTCATGAATTTTAGTGGATTTAAATTCCACAAATTGTCCTAATAAATTAGAAATCAAAATATCCTCTTCTGTTATTTCCGAACCTCCTGCTATCGTAAAAACATTTTGTGTTGGGTTGGGAAATACCAAAAATTCCTCTGGATCGTCAACAATGGATTTATCGTTAAGAGTATCATCTGTATTACATACAACCAATTCAAAAACATTTACAATAGAATTGTATCCCATACTTTCGTCTTTGTAACTTTGCCAAATCCCGTCTTGTTTAAAATAAAAAAAGTTCTCAGTATTTGCCGGGCGTAACGACTGGTAAACCACAAAAGAATCGAGTGGTAACATATTGCTCAATTCAAATCCCACAAAAAAAGTATCGATGGGTTCCACAATTTCATCGAATCCAATAAAATTCATTGCATCCTCTACTAAATCTTTAATAAAAATATTTTTAGAATAAATCAACGTTTCCGGTTGTTCGTTCCCATCGTAAACTTTAATTGTAATTTGACTTTGAGTATTACTCTGGTTTTTATCAATTTTGCCAACACCCAACGAAATTCCGGAAAGTTGTTCGTTGCCATAAATCGAAAATTGTTCGACAAACTCGGTAATTCCAACACTATTTGTTCCACCCCAGTATCCCGAAAATTCCTCTGAAACAAAAATCGGAATATTATCATGCTCATCGTCATCGTTAAGATTTGTAAATGCCTCGCAAATCTCCTCTCCTTCATAAAATTGCTTTCCATCCAATCTTTGAGTATCCGAACCGGAAGGATCGAGCCAATACTTTAATTGTTTCGCCGAATCAGATTTATAATCCCAAGACATTGCAAATCGTTCAAAATAATCATCAATCGGATTGGCACAGATTGCAAGACCACCTGTTAATGTACCAATAATATTCTGTTCCATATTGAAGAGTGGACCACCTGAAGAGCCAACCTCAGTAACTCCTTCATCCCATCTTAGAATCTTTAAAAAACCATTATCTGTATAACGGCTGCTAAAATCAGTAATCTCAGGAAGATCCTCGTCCATGGCAATTTTCTTAATGTCTCCCTGCGGATGGTGAATACTCACCGTTGAGTCGGGCAATGTAACAGAACGCTCCCACCCTGCGTAATAAGGTCGAAATTCGGGAGGTGGAATTAAACTTAATTCTGCCAGAGCAAAATCCATACTATCAAACTGTGCCTTCATTAAAGCACCCGAAACTGAGTTGGAAGGATCGCCATCTAATGGGGCACAATACGGGCTTTCGTAATTAAACACATAAACTGATGTTTCCGCATATTCCCACCTATCGTAACAATGTGCAGCGGATAAAACATATGGTTTCTGGTCTTCCGCAGTATTATTGATCAATGCTCCGGTACATATCTCGCTCGATGCCGGAGGATTAGTTCGGGTAATAATTATCCTGCAAACTGCGTTTTTAGTATCTTTCCAATCTTCTCCCAAATCGCAATTTACATCGATATTACATCCACCAGCAATGGTTGGGTATAAAGGCCTGCGATCATCGCTTTTTAAAATTCCTACAAAATCATGGCCCACATAAGATATCACAATATCCTTTTTCCCAATAGTCCCTGTTGGTACTTCATATTGAACAGTCAGTTCTTCGCCAGCAACCGGCATCACTGCAAATTTACCCGAAGACTTGTTGTTCAGCGAAGTAAATGCTCCCAAACAATACCTCTCATTTTCGCTAAAAACAAATAACCGGGCGCCATTCTGAAGATGAAAATTATCAAAAACAAGGTTAAGAGAGTAAGCTCCTTCTGAACGAATTTTCACCTGCCAAACATCAATACCCTGAATATTAGTTGTCCAAACGCCATCTTTTTCAGGTGAAATATTCACATTAAAACCATGCGCAAACTTAAAGGGTTTTAATTTTTTTTCTTCAGCTTGCTCCTTATTTGCACTTTTTACCTCCAAATCAATATTAAAAGCAGGCATATCTATTACAGGCACTCCAGCACTTTTAAGGTGTGCTATTTCAAGCGGAGAGCCACCTTGCGAAATCTGCCCCCAACTTGTAGCAGAAAATAGAAAACAAGAAATTACCGACAATATAAAAGCGCGCATAAAAAATATTTTCAACAAATATATCAATTAATTTTTCACGAAATACTAGCCTGTAAGTAGATGACGAAGAAAATTATTTCAATTAATTTCAACAAAGCTGGGCAAAAATATGTTTATAGTATTGAATTATTGTAAATTGCTAAAATACATTTAACTAAAATTTTTATGATCATGAAAAACAAAAGACTCATTTCTGGATTTCTATTTCTATTTTTATTCGCATCGCTTGTAATTGTAGCTTCTGATAAACCAACGAAAGAAGACACACCCAAATTGCCAGATAACGTAAAAATGATTATTGACAAATCGTGCTTTGCTTGCCACAATAGCGATTCGAGGAACGAGGATGCAAAAGAAGAACTCGATTTTAAAAAATTGGCTAGTTTATCGATGATAAAAAAAATAAGCGCTTATAAACACATTGGAGATGTTGTTGAAAAAAATGAAATGCCACCAAAAAAATTCCTCGAAAACAAACCGGAGAAAAAGTTAACAGACAAAGAAAAAGAAATATTAATTTCGTGGGCGAAAAAGGAGGCTGAAGCTTTGGTGAAAAACAAATAATTTTAGTTGTCTAAAAGATTTTATTCCCTCGAATGAGGGAATTTTTTTATTTAATGTTTTTATAATCATCCTGCTTATATTATGAAAAAATCAATTCGAATTATTCTGATTCTCCTGTTGGTTGCATTTGTTACCATTCAATTTTTTCAACCCGAAAAAAATACGGGAGAAACTTCTGCAAACCATATTTTAGCAAAAGAAAACGTTCCTGAAAATATAAAAATCATTTTCCAAAATGCTTGTTTAGATTGCCATTCAAACCAAACCAATTATTTATGGTACCATAAAATTGCGCCTGTTTCTTGGATGATAAACAAACATGTTGTGGATGGAAAAGAGGAACTAAATCTTTCGGATTGGGGGGAGATGGACATTTATGATAAAATTGGAACACTGGAAGAGATTTGTAAAGAAGTGGAACGAAAGAAAATGCCGATAACTGCTTACGTGAAAATGCACAAAAAGGCAAAACTTTCGGATAAACAAGTTGCTGAACTGTGTGCCTGGACAGAGAACCTTAGTTTAGAAATGCTTTATGCAGTAGAAAATTGAACCTTCAAATTGAAGAATTACTTATGAAAGTATTGGTTATGTATGTGGATGAGTTTGTTTACAAACCGGCTCTAAAAAATCTTGAGAGTGCAGAAGATATCGCAGAAGGTGCCAGTTTTAAAGATTCAATTGTGGCATTTATTCAGGTGGAGGAAAGCGATGAGGAAAAAGACGTAAAAAGTCGTGAGAAAAAGTTGGTGAATCATTTAAAATGGACGGCAAGAAAAAACAACTGTAATAAAGTAATTCTCCATTCTTTTGCCCATTTATCTGAATCGAAAGCCTCAGTAGAATTTACCAAAGCGCTTTTTGATCAGGCTGAAAACCGACTTCAGAATGCTGATTTTACAACTGCACAAACACCCTTTGGATATTTTCTCGATTTGGAAATAAAAGCTCCGGGATATTCTTTGGCCCGAATTTGGGCTACGCTATAAAAAGCCCATTTTAACCTTCTCAAAAAAAAGAAAAATTATAATTCAATTTTAATATTCCAGATTCAGTTAATTATCTTCTTTGTCAGAGTTTCAACTATCTTTGCAAACCTAA
>CAYZBC010000049.1:0-22960 GCA_964476535.1 uncultured Maribellus sp. | reverse complement strand
GGTTATCAAGACGCAATTCTAAAAATAAAACGGTTTCTGGAAGATGAAGAAAACCTGTCGAAATCGGCACAGAAGATTGTAAAAAAACGTCAACAAAAAAAAGCAGAGGAAAAAATATGATAGTTAAAATGCATAAATATACTTTCCTGGTTTTTTATAAAGAGTATAAAACTTTCCTCGAATCGCTTCAGCAACTTGGAGTACTACATGTTGTTGAAAAAAATGAAAATATACGCGATGAAATCAAACAAAAATACGTTCAAATCAACCAGTTTGAAAAAACCATTCAGTTTTTAGAAAAAAGAGAAAATAAACAAACCCAAAACATTCATCAAGAAGATGGCACAAAAATAATGCACGAAATTGTTGCAAAACAAAATGAACTGGAAGTTCTTGAACTGGAGCTGGACGAAACGAAAAAGAAATTTCAAAAAGCAAAATTATGGGGCAATTTTTCACCTGAAATAATACAAAAACTGGAAGACAACAATATTCATTTTAGACTTCTAATTGCTTCTAAAAAGAAATATCTGGATTTAATTCATGCTGAAGTTTCGGTGGAATTAATTTCTGAACAGGGAAATTTGGTTTATTTTGTTTTGATTCAAAAAGGAAGTGAAGAAATTACAATTGATGCCGATGAAGTCGAATTGCCCGAACTTCCCAGTTCAGAAATAGAAAAGAAAATTACAGAAACTGAAATCAAGATTAAACATATTAATGAAGATTTTGATATACATGCAGGGTGCTCAATTGCCACACTGGAACAATACAAAAATAAAAACTTCAATTCGCTGAAATTTGAAAATGTAATTTTTAATACCTCGGTAGAAGCCGACGAGAAACTAATGGTGTTGGAAGGCTGGGTTCCCGCTACAGAGAAAGCAAATATTGACGACTTTCTACAAAAGAACAGTGTATTCTATGTAACAGAAAAAGCAACCTTAAAAGACAAAGTTCCGATTCTGCTAAAAAATAACCGCTTTAGCAAATTGTTCGAACCAGTTGGCTCAATGTTCTCGTTGCCTGCATATTCAGAATTAGATTTAACCGTATTTTTTGCTCCGTTTTTTATGATGTTTTTCGGATTTTGCCTGGGCGATGCCGGTTACGGGTTATTGTTTATTGTTGGAGCCGGACTGTACAAATTAAAAGCAAAAAAGGAAGTAAAACCTTACCTTTCGTTAATCCAGTTTTTAGGATTTGCAACCGTTATTTTTGGTTCAATTTCAGGTACCCTATTTGGCATTAATTTAATTGATGCTGAAATTCCCTTGATTGCAAATTACAAATCGCTTTTTTTGAATCCAGACAAAATGTTCAATCTGGCTCTTTTACTTGGCGGTCTGCAAATAATTTATGGATTATTCATTAAGGCTATCAACCAAATAAAACAGTACGGATTTAGTTATTCACTTGCAACATTTGGTTGGTTAATTGTAATTTTGGGCAATATTATCTACACAATTTTAACAACCTACGAAATTGTTACGCAGAATAAAACTATTATATATTTCATCCTTTCAGCAGGAGGATTTTTCATTCTTTTTTTTAGCGATCCTGAGATAAATATATTTGCGAGAATAGGAAAAGGAGTTTGGGATATTTATTCAACAGTTACTGGAATTTTTGGCGATCTCTTATCTTATATCCGCTTGTTTGCGCTGGGACTTTCAAGTGCAATTCTTGGTTTTGTAATCAACGATATTGCCATGCAAATTCTTGGCGCTTCGAAAATTATCGGACCTGTTTTCTTTGTTATTTTTCTAGTGCTGGGTCACACTTTAAATATTCTCATTTCATCGCTCGGATCATTTGTTCATCCCATGCGTTTAACATTTGTAGAATTTTACAAAAATGCCGGATTTAGAGGAGGAGGAGAAGAATACAAACCATTTTCAAAACAGATATAAAGAGAAAATAAATACAATTTGAAATAATATTTAAAAAAGAATTATTATGACTACTGCAATTATTTTAGCTTATGTTGGATTGGCAACAATGCTTATCTTTTCAGGTGTAGGAAGCGCAATTGGTGTTTCGAAAGGTGGAAATGCAACGGTAGGTGCACTTAAGAAAAAACCCGATGCATTTGGTAGTTACCTGCTTTTAAGTGCACTGCCGGGAACCCAGGGATTATACGGATTCGCAGGTTTTTTCATTATTAACAATCAGGGAATTATTTCTGTGGAAATGACTATGCTCCAGGGAATGGCAATTCTAGCAGCAGGTTTAACACTTGGTTTTGTTGGATTTTTCTCGGCTTTAAATCAGGGGGGTGTAACTTCCAACGGAATTGCCGGAATTGGCTCGGGACACGATATTTTTGGTAAAACCATGGTATTGGCTGTTTTTCCTGAATTGTATGCCATTATAGCATTTGCTGCAACTTTCTTAATTAGCATGGGTTTGTAACCTGATGTGGAACCATTATTATCTGGAAGATAAGTTTCTTAAAACAAATATTATGTGCAGCATTTTCCATTGATAATTTTACCAATATATGAATAGAAAATTGTTGCTTGGGGATTTGGATTTTTGATTTTATTTTCATCAAACAATTAAAAGAAGTTGTCCCAAAAAAATTTATTCTAATGCAGAATACCACATGTGGTGTGGCATGCATAATTCAGAACTAAATAAGTATTCCAATAAATCTATTGTTTTATTGATTGAGCTTTTCGGTATTAGTAGTATGGCAATTACGAAGAAGTAGTTTGGATTATGGAAAAGGGGAGATTTTTGATGTTTACGATTTGCTAAGGTTGTAAAACTTCTATTTATTCGCAGAATCATTATTTTTAAAAAAATACTGAATTCAAATCTCTGCAATACATACAATTAGTATCTCATAAAAATGTAAACTATTCATCATAAATTTATATATGAATAAGTATGTATAAAAAAGTCATTGTAGACAATTTATTTACAACGACATATTTTTTATACAAGTACCCGGAGGGGGAATCGAACCCCCACTCCCTTGCGAGAACTGGATTTTGAATCCAGCGCGTCTACCTATTCCGCCATCCGGGCAAATACTTTTATTTTAAATTGATTCGCAAAACTAATTATTTCGTTCGAACCAACAAAATATTAGTTCGATAATTCTTTTTTTCCATCCATTCTTTTTACAACCACCCCATAAACAATAAGGGCAAAAGCAGAAATAAGAGCAATTCCCACAAAATAATACCAGATATAATGTGCATTCGATGCTGCATCTGCCCACTCTTCATGGGTAGCAAACAACCTTGGATCTGGACAATATTTATCCAATAAAACACCCGACATAACAAAGCCAAGAATAGATGATAAGAAAGAATGTAAATGACTAAATCCTAGATACAATCCTTCCTCTCCTTTGGGTGCCTGAAAAGAAAAATACTCCAAATATCGGGGAGAAATAAATGTTTCAGCAAAACCCTGAAACGCAATACCAACAACCATCATAAATGCCACAGGGTGCATACCTAAAATATCTCCCGACATTAAATTTCCTGAAGCCATAAAAAGTGCAGAAATAGGCATTATCAGCATTCCAATAATCATACTGTACAGTGCAGTTCGTTTACGCAAAAAATGAGTAACAAAACCTACGAAAACAAATACTACTAATGGATTAACATTGGCGTACCACGACGGCGAAGCACCTTCTCCAGCCAAACGAAGTACATATTTCGGCATGGTTGCATACATTTGGTGTTGTACCATCCAAAAGCCAGTAATTATAATTATTAATACCAACAACCGTGTATTGGAAAGCACTCTAAATAATCCATCGAATATCTCGCGAAGCGATTTACCTTCCCCCGCTTTTTTATGACTTTTAAACCAAAAGAAAACTACAATTAATCCCAGTAAAGTCATTGCTGCCGAGAAATAACTTATCCAAATTAAACCAGTATTTCCCATCGCTTCACGCAACGGTTTTACAATAGTTTTACCCGAAAACGCACCAAAATTTACCATTGCATAGAAAATACTATAACCACGAGCACGATTATCTTTAGTTGTTTCTTTGGCTACCGTACCGGTAATAACCGATTTAATAAAAGCACCACCCAAAACAATAAGCGCCATTACAGGAATGATTGCATACTTTTGCGCAGAAACATCTAAACCTTTAAACAATGTGGTCTCTCCGTACTCTACCAACCCTGCTGCTTCTAACACGGTAGGTAATAAACCCATCCCGGCATACCC
The DNA here is from genome assembly GCA_964476535.1 of uncultured Maribellus sp. Classification (GTDB taxonomy): domain Bacteria; phylum Bacteroidota; class Bacteroidia; order Bacteroidales; family Prolixibacteraceae; genus Draconibacterium. The sequence goes on along the minus strand of CAYZBC010000049.1, from coordinate 18,754 downwards.
CAAAGTTAACAAGCTAAATGCCAGCATTAACGATTTTCGAAAGCCAATTTTATCGGCATAAGCACCGGCAAAAGTAGGCAACAGATAAAGCAATGCCGAGAAAGTACCTGCTATTGCAGCTGCTTCAATATCCCCAAAACCGAGAATCCGAGACAGATAAAGTGTTATTACTATAAATACTCCATAATATGCTGCCCGTTCAAACAATTCCACCGTATTGGCTACCCAAAACGCCCTCGAAAACTTCCAGGTTTCTTTTCTCTCCATGTTCTGTTTTAATCAATTAAGTCAACAAAAGTAGTACCTTAATTGGTTTCGCAAAATACACCTGTTTTAATATGCTAATTTAAAAATTGTTGAAGGGAATTTCTTTTTTCTACCTTCGTTTCTGTTGAATTAACAACGTAGCAATGAATTCACAAGAAGAAATAATTTGGTTTGAAGAAATTCGTAACGATAATGAAAAGGCATTTGAAAAGCTTTTTTGCAACTATTACGGGCATTTATGTTTGTTCGCTTCACAACTACTTCAAGATGATGTTTCTGCGGAAGAAATTGTACAAGATTTTTTTGTAAAACTCTGGGAAAAAAGGAAACTACTCACCATCGAAACGTCAGTTAAAAGCTATCTTTTTCAGTCGGTTAAAAACCTGTGTTTAAACTTTATTCAACATCGAAGAATTAAACTTAATTATGCTCAATCCGTTCTTTCAAACACTGTTGAAATACAATCTGATGAAAATTATTTTATAGAAATCGATTTAGCCAAAAAAATAGAGGAGAGCATTCTTTCGTTGCCCGAAAAGCGCCAGGAAATTTTTAGAATGAGTCGTGAAGACGGACTAAAATACCGCGAAATTGCCAAAAAGCTTAATATTTCAATAAAAACAGTTGAAACACAAATGGGGCTGGCTATTAAAACGTTGCGCGACAAATTGAAGAACTATAACACTTCATTTATACTCTTTTTGTGCTTTTGCGAAAAATAGATTAGGGGTAAACTTAATGTACATTGTCATATTAGAAACATGATTGAGAATATAAACATAGAAGAATTGAGCGGGGATTTGGTTTCCAAATATTTAAATAAAGAAACAAATTCCATTGAAAATTTGGAGGTAGAATTCTGGTTGAATCAATCGGATAAAAACCAAATGGAAATGGAAAATTACCGCAAGATATTGAATAAAGTTGATGGCTTTTACAAAGCAAAAAACTTTGATTCAAAAACAGCCTGGAAAAATGTACATTCAAAAATAAACCCAGGGCAACTTAAAATTGTTCAGCGCAAAAAAGTAAGAAAGGAGCTATTAGCACAGTTTTATAAATATGCTGCAATAATTGTCGTTGCTATTCTTTTAGGGGGATTTGGATATTATTTTGGATTTAGAAAACAGATGCCGACATTCTATAGCGAAATTGTTTCGGCAGAAAAACAGATTTTAAATGAATATGTTTTACCCGATGGTTCTATTGTTGCGTTAAACAGCAACTCAAAATTGGAGTTCCCAAAACAGTTTGCTAGCGCTACCCGGGAAGTTACAATTATTGGAGAAGCATTTTTTAATGTAAAACCAAATCCGGAAAAACCATTTATTATTAACGCAGGAAACACGCAGGTAAAAGTTTTAGGTACCTCTTTTAACGTGTGTGCTTACCCCGAAACAGAAACCGTTGAAGTAATTGTGGCCACCGGAAAGGTTCAGATTACTCAGAAAAAGGAAGATTTACTTGCACAAAACAGCGAAGTATTTCTTACTCCGGGAGAAAAAGGAACACTTTTTAATGAAAGTAATTTGCTCGAAAAATCAGTAAATGCTAACGTAAATTTTTTAGCCTGGAAAACAAACGACCTTGTTTTCGATGAAACGCCGTTAAGCGAAGTTATTCAATGTCTGGAGAAAGTTTATCACATCGAAATTCAATTAACCGAGCCTGATTTAGAAAACCTACTATTAACAGCCCATTTTAACAAAAAGCCAATTGATTTTATTTTAGATGTAGTACGGCTGACATTTAAATTAGAATTAACAGGCGAAAACGAACACTTTACCCTTGCTAGTCGTAACAATGTAGAAGTAATGCCTTAAAGTCATGAACAGCCCAACTAAGAAATACTTAATTCAGAATATTTTTTAACGGGCTATTAAATAGAAAACAAATGAAAACAACAATTAATAAAATTTGGATAAGTTTTGTTTTGGTCGCGGTTACTTTAATTTTGGTTCCGAAAATTCAATTTGCACAGGAAACCAAAACACAGGCACTCGACCAAAATATAAGTATTTATGCAGAAGATGAGCCACTTTCTGGCGTAATTGAAAAAATTTGCAAATATCTGGACATTGATTATTCTTACAATGCAAAATTAATTGGCGACAAAAAAATTAGTCTAAATATTTCAAATAAACCTGTAAAATTTGTACTCGATAAATTAATGAAGGATTTCTACCTTCTTTTTGAAATTGAGGATAATATTTTAGTTGTTCGCGATTATGTTCCTTTAGAAGAAAGTATTGATTATGAACAAAATACGCGTCAGTTATTTAGCAATAATCGTGGATTTTTATTTGATAATCAACGAAAAAAAGAGATTACCATAAAATTTAAATCGGCAAGTAACCTCATTATTATTCCGGTTACCATCAACGAATCGGACACCTTAAATTTTATTTTAGATACCGGTGTTCGCTACCCGATTATTACCGAATTGCCCTTTATTAATAAATTGGAGTTGAATTATATGACACCGATTCAAATAAAAGGATTGGGCGAAGGTGTAGAATTAACCGCTTATCGTTCGGGAAATAATACCATGCAGATTAAAGGATTAACTGCACGAAACCAGGAAGTGCAGATGATAATCGACGAAAACTTTCAGATATCGCACATACTTGGAATTCCGGTTCACGGGTTAATCGGCTTCAATTTATTTAAAGATTATGTCGTTGAAATTGATTATTTAAATGAAAAATTAACCCTTCATAAACCGGAATATTACAAATACCGCGATCGTAAAAAAGACATCATTTGGCCCTTGCATTTCGATGGAAACAAACCTTTTGTTCGCACAAGTATTGTTACCGACGAAATGAAAGAAGTACCGGTAAAACTATTGGTTGACACAGGAGCAAGCGATGCGCTCTGGCTTTCGGAGAGCTCGGACGAACGAATTAATTTACCGCAAAACCACATCGAAACCTTTTTAGGCACAGGACTTAGCGGCGACCTTTTCGGAGTAAAAGGAAGAATTGATGGAATTTGGGTTGGCCCGCTTATTTTACCAAAACCAATTGTAGCTTTTCCAAGTTCAGAAATAATAGACCAATTAATTTCCAGCAACGACAGAAACGGAACAATTGGAGCAGAAATCCTTCGACGGTTTTTTGTTACTGTTGACTATAGAAATAGCCGCTTGACGTTGCGTCCTACACATAAATTTAAGGAAGATTTCAATTACAACATGAGTGGAATGGAAGTTACAAATCCAATGCCCGGCATGCCAATTTTTACAATCGCCAATGTTCGCGAAAACTCACCAGCCTTTTTTGCCGGATTAAAAGAAAACGACCAGATTATTTCCATGAACAGCAACCATCATCGTTCATTGGAATTAAACGATATAAACCTTCTATTACAAAGCAAAGAAAACAAAACCATCAAAGTAAAGTATTTGCGCAATGGCGAAGAGTTTAAAACTTCTTTCCAATTGAAGAAGATGTTTTAATGCAAAAAAAATCCTATTTCATATTACTGACCATCCTGTTGTTATCGCTGCATTCCAGAGCCCAACAACAGGATGGTTCTGTTTTGGAGCGACGGGTTTCAATAAACCAAAAAAAACAACCCTTAAGCTACATTTTAGACCAAATTAGTTGGCAGGCAAATGTCTATTTTTCTTACGATGCTTCAATCATCCAATCAAAGAAAAAATATTCCATTGATGCTTCCAATAAATCACTTTTTACAGTTTTGAATACGTTTTTTGAATCAGACAACTTCCATTTTTCTGAACTTGAAAATCAAATAATTATTTCAAAAAAAAATAGTCATGAACTTATAAAACCAACTGATAAAGATACAATTCCGATAAAATTCTTTTTCCTCTCAGGCAAACTAATTGGAAATAAAAAGGGAAGTCCGGTAAAATATGCTTCAATTTCTTTGTTGAATCAACCAATTGGTACAATTTCTAATATAGACGGCGATTTCCTTTTAAAAATTCATCCTAAAAATATTTTAGATACAATAATTATATCTTGCATGGGTTATTCTCAAATTGTTACTCCGGCATATAAATTACTGGACGAAGACATTTTTTTGATGACCCCTGTTTCCATTCGTATTCGAGAAGTTAGGGTTACTTCAACAACTCCACACACTCTACTAAAAAATATCCGCAGCAATCTCGTTAAAAACTATAGCAACCAAGCCAAATTAATGACCGCTTTTTACCGAGAGACGGTTAAACAAGACAACAACTATATAAATGTTTCGGAAGCCATTGTGGAGGTATTAAAAGCACCCTACCACAATACTTTTCGCAACGATGTTATTCGGCTTATAAAAGGAAGAAAAAGTCCGGATGTTCAACCTTTTCAATGGATAAATTTCAAACTACAAGGTGGTCCATTTACAATTACTAAACTGGATGTAGTTAAAACCATGGAACACTTTATAAATAAAGATTTTGAAGAACTTCATAATTACAACATTAGTAAAGTAATTTGGTACAATAACCTCCCGGTTTATGTGCTCGAATTCGAACCCAAAACCGAAATGATATTCCCTGCATTTAAAGGTGAATTATATGTTCACCGAGAAACATTTGCCATTGTACATGCACGATTCTGGTTAAATAAAAATAGTTTACGAGAGGCAGAAACCACAATGATTAAAAAGAAACCACGAGATGTTAAGGCAAAACCATCACATGTTGAGTATTTTGTCAACTATCAACAGTTCCAGGGAAAATGGCATTTGGCTACTGCGCAGGTGTCGGTAAAAGTAAAGATAAGAAGCAAACGTGATAAATTAAATTCAGAATTTCACAGCGTCTCCGATTTACTTATCACAAACATTCAACCTACTGAATTAAAAAGGTTTACCCGAATTGAATCAATAAAACAACATGATGTTTTCGTAGAAATGATTGCCAATTACGACGAACAATTTTGGGAAAACTATAACATTATTAAACCCGACGAAGATTTAAAAAAAGCTTTCAAAAGTACCACTGATAAACAATAAACATATGGTTTCCATACCATCAATTTTACTAATCTAAATTACTACGACACGAAAACATGCTGCTTTCACGGTTTTTGTTTAATTTTGAACCGTTATTAAAATATTATGGAACAATATAGTACACGACAAAATAAAATTTCCCGGCTCGTTCATCGCGAAATGGCGGACATTTTATTAAAACTGAATAAAACCAAATTTCCCGGAAAAATAATTAGTGTTTCCGTTGTGCGGGTTACCAAAGATTTAGGAATCGCCAGAGTTTATCTAAGCATTTTCCCTTCGGAATTTTCCGAAGAAATATTATTGGAATTAAAAGTAATTACCAAACAAATAAGAGGCGATCTGGGAAGAAAAGTAGGAAAAAGTCTTCGGGTAATTCCCAATTTAGAATTCTACATCGACGACAGTCTGGATTATATTGATAAAATTGATAAATTACTTCATTCCTAATATTTCGGTAAAATCTTCGTTTTAAAGCAAAACCAGAAAATTGAATCTGCCACTTTTTATAGCCAAGCGATACCTCATTTCTAAAAAGAAACAGAATATTATTAACATAATATCAAGCATTTCTGTGGCAGGAATTATTGTTGGAACAATGGCACTGGTTATTGTATTATCTGTTTTTAATGGATTTAATAGTCTTATAACTCATTTCTTTAGCGATTTCGATCCAGACTTAAAGATTACGTCTGTTGAAGGTAAAATGTTCGATCCGGCACAGTTTGAATTTGACAAATTAAAAAACAATCCGAACGTAATTCACTATTCAGAAATTATTGAAGAAGTAGCACTTTTAAAATACGGTAGCCAGATTTACCCGGCAACAATAAAAGGTGTTCCTGACAATTATGTTCAATATACTAACATCGATAGTTTAATTGTTGACGGTAGTTTTACTTTGAAACGTGACGGCATAAACTATGCTGTTGTTGGACAAGGTGTTGCATATAATCTGGGTATTGGGCTTTCTCTTGCCGACCACATAATAATTTATGTTCCAAAAAAAGGGAAACAAGTTTCTTTAAATCCGACTCGCGCTATTAATCATAATTACATTTTTCCTTCGGGTGTTTTTTCAGTTTTAGAAGAAATTGATTCAAAATACATTTTGGTTTCATACGAATATGCAGCCGAATTATTTGAAAGTGAACAACAAGTTTCCAGCGTGGAACTTGGATTATCCCCTTCAGCAAACGCCAAAAAAACTCAAAAAGAGATTCAAAGTATTCTGGGCGATGAATTTCAGGTAAAAAATAAATATCAACAGCACGACCTTATTTATAAAACAATGGAATCGGAAAAATGGGCTGCTTATCTAATTTTAGTTTTCATCTTAATAATTGCTTCATTTAACATATTAAGTAGTTTGTCCATGCTCATTATCGACAAAAAGGAAGATATTTTAATTTATAAAAGTATGGGAGTAACTTCGAAAATAATCCGTCAAATTTTTCTTTTTGAAGGTTGGCTAATCTCTGTTTTGGGAGCCAGTGTTGGAACTCTGCTCGGAGTTCTAATCTGTTGGTTGCAAATCAAATTTGAAATTATTACACTTCCCGGAAATGGTTCATTTGTTATTTCAGCTTATCCGGTAGAAATTATTTTTACCGATATAATTCTTATTCTAATCGCCGTTTTGTTAATCGGATTTTTAGTTTCCTGGTATCCGGTTAAATTTATCTCTCAAAAATATTTACTAAACCAAAACTTATAACTTTCTGTTTATAAGCACATTTAAGATATATACGAATTCTAATTACGGCCTGTTTATTAAGTATAGTATTGAACTTACTAAACATACAATTAACTGATTTTAATTATAATTTGTATTTGATTTTAGTTATAACTTGCACTTATTATCGAATAGAAAATATTAAACCATGAAAGCATTAGTTAAAAGAAAACCGGAAAGAGGAATTTGGATGGAAGAAGTTCCAATTCCATCAATTGGGCCCAACGATGTTTTATTAAAAGTGAAAAAAGCTGCCATTTGTGGCACAGATTTACACATTTATAAATGGGACGAGTGGGCGCAACAAACAATCAATACTCCTGTAATTATTGGTCACGAATATATGGGAACTGTAATTGAAGTAGGTTCTGAAGTTGACCGTGTTAAGATTGGTGAACGAGTAACAGTTGAAGGTCATATTGCTTGTGGATTTTGCAGAAATTGTCGCCGGGGCCGACAACATATTTGTGATAATACCATTGGAATTGGTGTTTCGCGAGACGGTGGTTTTGCAGAGTACATCTCAGTTCCAGCCAAAAATGTGCTCCATATCGACAACCGAATTCCAGATGAAATGATGGCGATTATGGATCCTCTGGGCAACGCAACCCATACAGCTCTTTCTTTTCCCATGCTGGGCGAAGATGTATTAATAACAGGAGTTGGTGGACCGATTGGAGCAATGGCGGTTGCCATTTGTAAGTTTGCCGGTGCCCGAAATATAATAGGTACCGATCTAAGCAAATATCGTCGTGATTTAGCTCGTAAAATGGGAGCTACCCGTGTAATCGACCCATTAAAAGAGAGCATCACTGAAGCGATGGCAAAACATGGAATGACTGCTGGTTTTGATATTGGACTGGAATGTTCCGGTTCACCGGTGGCTTTTAACGACATGGTAAACAACATGTACAACGGAGGGAAAATAAGTTTACTTGGCTTGCTTCCTCAAAAAACACAAATAAACTGGAGTAAGCTTATTTTTAAGGGTTTAACATTAAAAGGTATTTATGGTCGCGAAATGTATGAAACCTGGTACCACATGGAAATGATGCTAACATCCGGACTGGATATCTCACCAATTATCACTCATCGTTTTAATGCTGATGATTTTCAAAAGGGTTTTGATATTATGGAAGAAGGAAATTGTGGGAAAATTATTTTGGAATGGGAGTAACAACTATTTTTGTTGTTCCACGTGAAAAGAAACAATATCAACTGCAAATTTCACTAATCTAACTAAATAGCTACTTTTGCACCAAAAATAATAATTTGAAAGAAGGATTAGTTATAAAATCTACTGGTAGTTGGTACACCGTTGAAAGCGAAAATGGAGAAACATTTGAATGTAAAATCAAAGGTAAATTTCGTATAAAAGGAATAAAAAGCACCAATCCGGTTGCTGTTGGCGACCGGGTAGGATTTACTTTACAAGCAGCTTCTGCAGATGAAAAAGAAAAAAAAATAGGCCTGATTAATTCCATTTCCGAACGTAAAAATTACATAATCCGTCGTTCTATTAACCTCTCGAAACAGTCGCATATTATCGCTGCAAATATCGACCAGGCCGTATTGGTTGTTACATTAAATTATCCTGTTACAACTTCCACTTTTATTGATAGATATTTGGCTTCGGCTGAGGCATACAGAATTCCAGTTATAATCGTATTCAATAAAATTGATCGCTACAATTCAGAACAAAATTCAGAACTTGAACTTCTACAAAAAACCTATCAGAATATCGGTTATAAATGTCTTACCACTTCAGCCAAAGAATCAATTGGTTTGAAAGAGTTAAAAGAAACTTTAAAAAATAAAACCAATGTTATTAACGGTCACAGTGGAGTTGGTAAATCTACTTTAATTAATATTTTACAACCCGGGTTAAATCTAAAAACCATGGAAATTTCCGATTCGCACAAAACCGGAAAACACACCACAACCTTCTCGGAACTATATAAACTAAATTTTGGCGGATACATTATTGACACACCCGGAATTAAAGCTTTTGGAATGTTGGAAATGGAGCCCTGGGAAATTTCTCACTATTTTATTGAAATTTTTAAAATTTCCCAAAATTGTCAATACAATAATTGTTCGCATACTCACGAACCTGGTTGTGCAGTTAAAATTGCAGTTGAAAATGGTAAAATTGCCAAATCAAGATTTATCAGTTATTTGGGATTATTAGAAAGTGATGACAAACACCGACCCGCATTTTAAAATTTACCTGGTAAACTATTCTGATGATTCAATAAAACCACCACCCACTAATCTCGCTCCATCATAAAAAACAGCCGTTTGTCCACTTGCTATCATTGCTTCAGGTTTCAATAATAACACCTCTGCCCTGGTATCATCCAAAATATGAACCTCACAAGGCGTTTCCTGAAGTCGATAACGTACTTTTACAGTTAGTTTCTCACCATCCTCAACATCTTGATTATCAGTTAAGTAATAGTTTTTAATGCCGATTTTATTTTTGTATAAATCGCTGTATTCCGATAATACTATTTCGTTGTCATCCAGGTTAATTTTAGCAACAAAAACAGGAAAATTCAGGTTTAAACCCAATCCTCGCCTCTGACCAATGGTATAGTTTGTAATTCCTTTATGTTTGCCTAAAATCGCACCATTGGCATCAACAAAATTTCCGGAATCAGATTTTATCCCTTCCTTTTCCAAAAATTTACGATAATCATTTCCTTCAATAAAACAGATTCCAAGACTCTCTTTTTTCTTGGTCAGAATTTCAAAACCTCGTTCATTTGCTATTTTCCGTATCTCCCCTTTGTTGAATTTACCAAGCGGAAAAATTAATTTCGAAATGAGTTCGCGTGGTAAACCCCATAAAAAAAAAGACTGATCTTTATCCGGATCAACTCCTTGAAAAATGTATTTTATACCTTTATAATAATCCGTATAAACATAATGACCCGTTGCAATAAACTCACAATTTTCACTTTTTGCATATTCCTGTAAATAATAAAACTTTATTTTCGGATTACAATATGCACACGGAAATGGAGTTCGACCTTCCAAGTATTCATCGATAAAATATTTAATTACGGTGTTTTTAAACTCTTTTTGTAAAGAAACAAGTAGATGCTTTATATCTAATTTGTCTGCCAAATTCTTCGCATCTCTAGAAATAATTTCATTTTCCACTTCAGAACCACCAAATAAAAACGTTATTCCCACAACCTCTAAACCTTGTTCCTGTAGAAGCATTGCTGAGACGGAGCTATCAATTCCCCCACTCATTCCAAGAAGAACACGTTTTTTCATGCCTGCTACTTATGAAAATGATTAAAAACAATCACTGCTTTAGCCTTTCCAAGACTCTTTACCAAATCCTCCAATTTTTGTTCTTTTATGTGTTTTACCGATTTAAAATCCTTTATTAATTTTTGTATTGTCTTATCCCCTACTCCAGATATTGAATTTAATTCCGAATTAATAAACGTTTTAGACCTTTTATTTCGGTGGAAAGTTATCGCAAATCGATGCGCTTCGTCTCGCAGATGTTGAATAACTTTTAGTGTTTCTGAATTTTTATTGATATAAATAGGAACCGAATCTTCGGGAAAATAGATTTCTTCCAGTCGTTTTGCAATACCAATAATCGATATTTTTCCGCGCAATTCTAATTTATCAAGTGCTAAAACAGCCGATGAAAGTTGTCCTTTTCCTCCATCAACAACAATTAATTGCGGCAAGACTTTCTTTTCTTCCAACAACCTTTTATAACGTCGATAAACAACCTCCTCCATTGAAGCAAAATCATTCGATCCTTTAACCGTTTTAATATTGTAATGCCGATATTCTTTTTTATTTGGCTTGCCATCTTTAAATACCACACATGACGCCACCGGTTCCGACCCTTGCAAATTACTGTTGTCAAAACATTCAATTATAACCGGCAATTTATTAAGATGCAAATCTTTTTTAATGGTATTTAAAATTCGATCCACTTTAATTTTAGGGTTTTTCATTACCGCTTGTTTGTCTTTCTCCAGTCTAAAGTATTTCGCATTTCGCTGCGAAAATTCCATTAAATTTTTCTTCTCTCCTCTTAGTGGAACTTTAAAAACCACACCCTCAATAACATTTTCAAGCTTTTTTGGAACCAATATTTCTTTGGCATTACTAAATATTTTCTGTCTAATATCTACAATTCCCGACATGAGAAGTTCCTCTATTGTTTCGTCTAAAACTTTTTTTATTTCCAATGTAAAAGTCTGAATTATGGCACCTTTTATAACTTTTAAATAATTAATAAAGGCATATTTTTCATCCTCTTCAATCGAAAAAACATCTATATCTGTTATAGTTGGAGAAACAATAGTGGAGCGACTTTGATACCGTTTTAAAGATTCAAATTTTTCCTTTATTATTAGTGCGTCCTCAAAATTCAGACTCTCCGACATTTGTTGCATCAATTCCTTTAAGTGCTTAACAACACCAGAAACATTACCTTTTACAATATTGGTAATATCTTCTATTCCTTCGTTGTACTTTTGCTCCGACACATGTCCTTCACAAGGACCAGTACAATTACCAATGTGATATTCCAAACAAACTTTGTACTTTTTATTTCGTATGTTTTCTTTGCTTAAAACATAATTACAAGTTCTCAATTTATATTGCGATTTAAAAAGTTCCAATAAGGTACGAACAGTATAAACAGAGGTATAAGGACCAAAATATTTGGAACCATCGCGCACTAAATTTCTAGTTATAAAAACTCTGGGAAAGGACTCATTTTTTATACAAATCCAGGGAAAACTTTTATCGTCTTTTAATTGAATATTGTAACGGGGTTGGTATTTTTTAATAAGATTATTTTCCAACAATAAAGCATCTTGTTCGCTTTGAACAACCATGTGCTTTATGTCCACAATATTTCGAACCAGCAATGCAGTTTTACGATGTTCGTGGCGTTTGGTAAAATAAGAAGAAACTCTTTTTTTTAGGTCTTTGGCTTTGCCTATATAAATAATTGTGTTGGTGCTATCGTAATATTGATAGATACCGGGCTTATTTGGTAAAACCTTTATCAGGGATTTTAAATAATTGATATTTATTGTTTGAAGTTTCAATTATGAATATTTAACCAGAACTTGATTTTCGTATGTAAATATTTCCTCTTTTTTAGGAGTACTAATAAATTCCAAATCGCAAATAAAACTAAAGTAGATTTGTTTTACTCCGGTTCTTTTTACCAAATTTAAAGCAGCATAAGCAGTTCCACCGGTAGCTAATAAATCATCATGTATTAAAATAATATCATTCTCATCCAAACCATCAATATGCATTTCAACACTATCAGTTCCGTATTCCAGATCATAAGTTTCTGAAATTACTTCAAAGGGTAATTTATTTTTTTTGCGAATTGGAACAAAGCCGGCATCCAATTTATTTGCCAATGCTCCTCCAAAAATAAAACCACGAGCCTCAAGTCCTAATACCTTTGTAATTCCTTTATCTTTGAATTCATCAACAATAGAATCAATTACAAAAGCTAAAGCATTTTTATTTTTAACCAAAGTTGTAATGTCTTTAAAGCTTATACCCTCCTTGGGGTAATCCATCACTTCCCTAATCTCTTTTTTTAAATCCATAATTATTTTGTGATTTGTTTCACGTGAAACATTACCTGCCCAACAAAACTAGAAGTACGTTTATATCAGAAGGAGAAACTCCGGAAATTCGTTTTGCTTGCCCAATAGTTTTTGGATTTATGTTTTCAAGTTTTTGCCGGGCCTCTGTTGAAATAGATTTTAATTCACCGTAATTAAATCTATTTTCAATATCTATGTTTTCAAATTTATCCAGTTTCTCTGCTAACAATTTCTCTCGACTAATATATCCCTCATATTTTATTGAAATTTCCGCACCTTCTAAAATTTCTATTTTTCTACTCTCTGGAACCCGTTCAAGAAACATTTTAAACGGGTCAATGTATTCAATTAGATCAAATATTGAAATCTGAGGGCGTAAAAGAATGTGATTAAGCTTAACTCCCTGCACTAATTCCGGTGTTCCTTTTGCTGTAAGTAACTGATTTACAAAGCGTGGCTTAACACTAAACTGTTTTGTAAAAGCAATTATTTCTGAAATTAAGTTCATTTTTTCCTGTAACATTTCCAAACGTTCCAGAGAAGCTAATCCTAATTTATACGCTTTTTCGGTTAATCGGATATCCGCATTGTCTTGCCGGAGTAAAATTCTAAATTCCGCCCTACTTGTGAACATTCGATAAGGTTCATCCACACCTTTAGTAACCAAATCATCAATTAATACTCCAATGTACGCTTCATTTCTTTTTAGAATAAATTCCTCGTTACTTTTCTGTGCTTTTAAATGTGCATTTATACCAGCCATTATTCCTTGAGCACCCGCTTCTTCGTAACCAGTTGTTCCATTTATTTGTCCTGCAAAAAACAGGTTCTTAACAATTTTTGTTTCTAACGAATGATTTAATTGAGTTGGTTCGAAATAATCATATTCGATTGCATAACCCGGTCTGAATATTTTTGCATTTTCCAGTCCTGGTATTTTTTGTAATCCTTTATATTGTACGTCCAATGACAAAGAAGAAGAAAAACCGTTTAAATAATATTCAATAGTCTTCTCGCCTTCTGGTTCCAAAAATAGTTGATGTTTTTCCTTTTCAGCAAAAGTTACCAATTTAGATTCAATGCTTGGACAATAACGAGGCCCTGTACTTTGAATTGTGCCATCGAACATCGGAGATTCTAAAAAACCTACTTCCAATTCACTATGAACTTCTTTATTTGTATGAGTTATCCAACACGAACGCTGTTTTAATTTACTTTCGGTACCAGGTAAATAAGAAAACCTGTAATGACTAACCTCTCCCTTTTGTTCAGTACATGCCGAAAAATCAATACTTCTACCATCAATACGAACCGGAGTACCCGTTTTTAAGCGCCCAGTTTTAAATCCCAAATTAATTAATTGTTCTGAAATATTATAAGATGCAGCTTCACCAATACGTCCTCCTTCCATTTTAGCAGCACCCACGTGCATTAAACCATTTAAAAAAGTACCATTAGTAAGAATAATCGTTTTAGCCTTAAAATCAACACCCATCTTAGTTTTAACACCCTTAACCACATTCTCTTCTATAATAAGTCCAATAACAGCATCCTGCCACAAATCCAGAGAATTAATACTTTCAAGTGTATCTCTCCACAATTCAACAAATTTAAATCTATCGTTTTGTGATCGTGGACTCCACATTGCAGGACCTTTCGATTTATTCAACATTCGAAATTGAATGGTCGTTTTATCAGCAATAATTCCTGAATAACCACCAAGTGCATCAATTTCACGTACAATCTGTCCCTTTGCAATTCCTCCCATTGCAGGATTACAAGACATTTGACCGTACTTTGTCATATCCATTGTAATTAACAATGTTTTTGAACCCAAATTCGCAGCAGCAGCCGCTGCTTCGCATCCCGCATGTCCTCCTCCAACAACTATTACATCATAAAATGGCATCATAATTCTTTCCCGCTAAAATCAACTTCACTTAAATAATAATTTTCCTTTTCAGTCATCCTTTTTTGCTCTTCATCGGTTTTATCATTGTATCCTACCAAATGCAAAATTCCATGAAAAACGACTCTGTAAACCTCCGTAATTAACTCATTTTCATACTCTTTAGCATTATCAATGATTCTATCGAAACTTACAAATAAATCGCCTGAAATTACATTATCCTTCCCATAATCAAAAGTAATTATATCCGTATAATAATCGTGACTCAAATATTGTTTATTCATCTCTAGCAAATGCATATCGGAGCAAAAGATAACCGAAACATCACCACACACTTTTAACTCATTATTAATCAACCCATTAATATGATTTTGAATGTGATTGTTGTGGATGAAAAAAGGTTTAATATCCTCGAAAAAAAATTCTATACTACTCACTTACATTTTATTTTAAACTGAATACTATTTTCTGTTCGATTGTATTCAATTTGTTCTGATAACGATTTTATAATATATAGCCCCCTACCCGATTCTTTTTTAATATTTTCTTGAATTGTTGGATCAATTACTTCATCTAAATTAAAACCCGCCCCTTCATCACTAATTTTAACATAAACACTTTCCAGTGCACAATCTGCAAAAATAGAAATCTCTTTGTTTGCATCATTTTTGTTTCCGTGCTCTATAGAATTTACAACTGCCTCAGACACACAAAGAAACACTTTATTAAAATATTTATGTGGAATACAACATTCTTCAAATAACTGATTAACAAATTCTTCGACATTTGTTAATTCAGAAGTATTTGATTTTATAATTAGCTTTTTAGGAGGGTTACCTGTCACCACTTTTCTCGATGTTATTTAAATATTGTTTATATTTATTTATGTAGAAATTATTTAATTTATGCGAATTCTTGTTCAAATATTCAATTGTAAAATTATCTTTTTCCTTATACTCAAAAAACTTAATGGGGTTACTATAAAATTCATCCGCGCTCTCCGATTCGCGTTTATTTTCAAACTCTCGTTCCATTTCCGCTTTTTCTGCTTCCAACAAACGAGTAGTTATTAAGTTCTGTCGCGAAATGGTTTCCGCATTAATACTCTTATTCATTAATTCCTTGCGATTTTGTTCAAGCATATTATCTATTTCTTGCAACTTTCCTTTTGTTCCACTACCCACACTTCCATTATTCATAATATCGCGTAACATTTGCTGCATCATTTCGTGTTCCATTAAACTTTGCCCCAATTGTTGACTAATATTTTGTCCTTGCCCATTTTTCATTTGTTCAATCATTTTCTGAAGTTGTTGTTTCATACTTTCAGAAGACTCTTTCATTGAACTCATACCTGGTTTTCCCTGCCCAGGATTTTCGCATTGTTGATCGCCTGGTTGTGCATTTGCCATTTGTTCTTCCAAATTTTCCAGTGCTTCGTTTAACATTAATGCCAGATTATTTGTGGTAGTAACAACAAATTGCTGACTTACTCGAGCATTCGGAAAAAGAGCTTCCTCCATCTGTTCATTTGCTTTTGTTAAATTCATTTCTAAGGCTAATAATTCATTATTTACCATGCTTGTAATCTGCGGAGTTCGCATAGCAAGCGCATATAAAGAATCTTTTACAATTTTACTTTGATCGAGTATCTTTTTCTGTTTTTGATTTAATTGAATCAATAACGGATCTTTTGCATTTATTCCTTGTAAATCAGATAAAATATCTTCTTGTGAGAAAGAAAGTAAAATTAAATTGCTCAATATTTGTTTTAAGTTTTCAATGTTTTCCATGTTTTTTTCCATGGTATTCATGTTAAGCATTTGCTGCATTCCAAAAGCCATGTTTTTTAACTTTTCTGAACTGTTTTTTAAGCTGGTAGCCGACTTTTTTTTATTCTTTTTATCCAGTTCTTCTTTACTGTTTTCCATGCTTTTTTCAATGTCATCAAATTCTTCGTCAAAATCATCCAGATTCATCGGTTCTTTTAATTCCTTGTTTATTTCCAAAGCATCGTTTAATTGTTTTTCCAACTGCTTTAAATCTTCCAGGTGTTTTTCTGCATCTTTTTTTACCTCTTCAAAATTTTTCTGTTCACTAACTTCCTGAGCTAATTTTTCTTCTTCTTCAGCCGTTTTATTAACCTGGTCTATTACGTCCTGCAATTTCTGTTCTATCTTCATTTTACGTAACATCTCCAGATTTCTGTCCAATTGCTTTTGCAAATCTTCAAAAGTTAAATCCATCTCTTTCGACAATTCATTCAATTTTTTACTGTCGAACTCTTCCGCCAATTTATTAAATTCTTCCATCAACTCTTTTAACTCATCCGTAAAAACTTCCTCTAACAATTCTTCAATTTGCTTTTGTTTAGCAGCCATTTCCTCGTTTTGCTGATTAAAAGAATTATTTAAATTATTCAAATTTTCATTGTCCTTTTTTATTTGATCGTAAAGTTGTTCAAGCATATTTTGTTTAGAAACAATATCGCTAACAATTTGCGACTTTTCCCATTCCGATACATTTGTATCCATATTTTTAAGCTGCAATTTTTTCAAATCATCCTGAATTTCTTTAGCCAGTTCTCTACTTTCCTCAACTTGTTTTTGCAACTCTTCGAATCGTTCATTATCATTGGCAAGCAGCTTTTCCCTATTAGGAAATTCAAATATATAATTATCTGAAGTTGTTGTTTTATAACTATTTACCACATCGTTATCAGTAACCGAAAAATAGTATGAAATAGTTCCTTTGGGTTGTTCCAATTCATTAAAATCAAAACTAAAATAAAACTCTTGATCGTTTAAATTCCGAACAAATGGAATAGAAATAGTTGAATCGGAATTATCTATATTATAATGAAACCGCAAATTTGAAAAACCATAATCGTCGCCAATTATACCCTTAAAAAAGAACCTGGTTAGTTGTATTGAATCATTTACTTGATTCACTTGAATTTCGGGAAATAAGTCAGGAATTATTTCAATTGAATAAGACAACGCCAATTCAGGTTCGGTAATAGTATTCTGAATAAAAACATTATAATTGGTTGATTTATAAAATTTTGATTCAGCATAAAAACCAGTATTTAAAGCAAAAGCCATAATTTTTGTTGAATCCTGTTTGATTAAATACAAAGAATCCACATCAATTCCATTAAAATTCCACTCTATTTTTGTACCATTTGGTACTTGTAAATCTCCAATATTTTCGAATACCATATTTTGAATTCCAGTATAAGAAGGTGGTATTACAGATGTGGTAAATTGGGTTATTCCGGGTTTTGGAAGAAGTTGTAAATTATAAACCTGAGAATTAAATTTTAAATCGGTAAAATAGAATTGAACAGGATTAATTACAGATGCCATTTCAAATTCAAAAACTCTAGCTGACAAAGTTTTCATTAAATAATTATTTCCCTCAATATTTATATAAACAATTTGCGGAATTTCATCGCCTTCTGTTTCAACATTTATTATAAACGAATCGCCCTTCTTTGCTTGTAAAACGGTATTATTCAAATTAAAAGTAAAAGGTGCCGGCTTTACAAAAACGGTATTATAATGTACTAATCGGTTTGTTGAATCGGTAAAAATATTTTCATTTAACAAAAGTATACCCAACGAAACTAAAACACTAACAAACAAATAAATGCCAATAATTCGTAAATTTTTAAACTGAACTGCATCGTTAAAATTAAATATTTCTAATTTATTTATTTTCTGATCTATGCTTGCCAAAACAATTTCATTTGAATATTGCTTATCACTAAAATCAGACAATTCAATTATATTTAATAATTTATCTTCTATTTCAGAAAAATGTTTTTGAATAAGAATCGTCGTAGATTTTAAATCAATGGGTTTTAAAATATGAAATAGTTTTAGCAAGGGTATTCCTATAAATTGTATAACCAATAACGATGCAAAAACAATAAACCCGAAAAAAACAATTTTTCTTATATCCGTCGATAAATAAACAAGGTATTCAATCAACGAAAACATAGTATAAATAGCTAAAAGGATAAATATAGTCATCACAAGTCCTTTTACTAATTTATAAGTATAGTGCTTTCGCTTAAATGAATTTAGTTTATTAACAAGTATGTTGAAATTTTTAGTCATAAAATCTAATTACCTATTTTTTAATATTTTACAAAAACCGCTTTTGTTAATAAACCCGCAGAAATTGCTAATAAAACAAAAGTAACCTTTTAATAGAATATTTTTATTCCTC
>CAYZBC010000048.1:0-23042 GCA_964476535.1 uncultured Maribellus sp. | reverse complement strand
AGAAAAAGGGGATAATTCTAATCGACCATCAATACCAAAATGTAATTGAAGTTTGGTTTATTGAAATAACTCCAACTTCGCCTCAGCTTTTTCCTCTCTCTCTTTGTTCCGTTTCGCAACGCTCAACTTCACAAAGATAGAGGGATTCACCCAAAGAAGACTTATTCTATTAATCTGGCATCTTTTAATTTATCCAGCGAATGTATTTAAAGTCTTGCCGGTGAGGCAGATTTTCGTTTTTAGGAAATAATCTAAAACTGTAATTAAACGAGCCGGGACGATTTGGACTAATTTTATAAGCATAACAACACACTTCATTTTCGCAACTTTCCACCTTAAATTCAATTGTATCCACAATTGTAGCAGGTTTATTATCCGTTCCATTTTCTGTTATAACCAATTCAACACCAACTTCCTCACATGACAAACCGTTCAAATCAACTGTTACCTGTACTGGATAATTTTGACCCATTACCATCTTATTAGTAATTCCATCGGAAATTTCAATACTCTTCACTTCAATTTTATCCCATTTGGAACTCACCTTAAATTTCCAATTGGCCAATTCTTTTGCCATTTTAAAATCATTATCATTCATTTTACTTGCCCTTTCGAATTGTGGGTTGTAATAACGATCCTGATAATCTTTAATCATTCTTCCGGTAGTAAAATGTGGTGCTACCTCCGCCAGTGTATTTTTAATAAAACCAACCCATTTTTCAGGGATTCCATTTTCATTTCTACCATAAAATGCTTCAACTACTTCGTCTTCAATAATATCATAAATAGTTTCAACATCCAGTTCATCCTGAAATTCCTGAACATCGTAAGTACGCTCGGCTGGTAAAGCCCAACCCGCATCTTTTTTATAACCTTCAACCCACCATCCGTCGAGAACAGAAAAATGAAGCGTTCCATTCATTACTCCTTTTTCGCCACTGGTTCCCGATGCTTCCAATGGACGAGTTGGTGTATTCAACCAAACATCGACACCTTGTAGCAGCATTTTTGCCAGGTTCATATCATAATTTTGTACAAACAATATTTTACCTCTGAACTCAGGTCGTTTTGAAATTTCAACAATATTTTTTATCAAATCCTGACCCGCTTTATCTGCTGGATGAGCTTTCCCTGCATATATAAATTGAACCGGGCGATCTGAATTGTTTACAATTTTTGCCAACCTATCCAAGTCGCTGAACAACAAATTACCGCGTTTATAAGTTGCAAAACGTCGTGCAAAACCAATGGTCAAAGCATCGGGATTTAATTTGCCCATTACCTCCGAAATTAGTTTTGGATTTTCGTGGCGTTTAATCCAGTTGTCGGAAAAACGTTCCTTTATGTGGTCGATTAATTTTGAACGCAACTTTTTACGGAGATTCCAAATTTCGCTATCAGGAACATTGTAAATGTTTTTCCACGCTTCAAAATCCAATTGAGTTGAAGGAAAATTTTCGCCAAAATATTTTTTATGAATGTCTTTCCACTCTTGGGCTGTCCAGGTAGAATAGTGAACTCCATTTGTAACATATCCAATTTCCAATTCCTCCTCCAAAAATCCGGGATACAATTTTTTCAGAACATTTTTACTCACATCACCATGCAACATACTCACACCATTTATTCCCTGCGACATGTTGCACGCCAGGTAACTCATGTTAAAGTGGTCTTCGTTATTATTTGCTTTTCCAAGCATATCAAATTCCTGCCAATTCAAACCAATTTTCTCTGGAAAGAAACTCATATAATGTCTGAAAATATCATTATGGAACGAATCGTGCCCAGCAGGGACAGGAGTGTGTGTAGTAAATACGGTTGATGCGCTTACCACTTCTTTGGCTTCGGCAAATGTCAAATTATTATTTGCAACTAGGTTGGCTATTCTTTCAATTCCGATAAATGCAGCATGTCCTTCGTTACAATGGTAAATATTAGACTGGTAACCTAATTTATCCAATGCTTTAATACCACCCAACCCCAAAAGCATCTCCTGTTTCAGGCGATTTTCATTGTCGCCACCATACAAGTGATGCGTAACAAATCTATCCTGTTCTTGATTTTCAGGACAGTCGGAATCCAACAAGTAAAGTTTTACATGACCAACCTTTACCTCCCAAACCCTTGCCAATAATTTCCTTCCCGGATAATCAACTTCAATCTCAATCCAATTTCCTTCATTATCTAATGTAGGCTGAACCGGAATTTTCGAGAAATGTTGTGCCTCGTAATTTGCTATTTGTTCGCCATATAAATTTAAGTTCTGCTTGAAATATCCATAACGATAAAGCAATCCAACCGCCACCAAATTCACTTTCGAATCGCTTGCTTCCTTTAAATAATCTCCAGCTAAAATCCCTAAACCACCCGAAAATATTTTAAGGCTGTCGTGCAAACCATATTCCATGCTAAAATAGGCAATTTCGGGACCTTCCAATATTTTTCTCTCCTCCAAATATGAATTTAACAAGTGATAAACATGGTTCATTTTAGAAATAAACTGTTCGTCACGTTTCAACTCTTTGAAACGTTTATAACTAACTTCTTCTAAAAGAACAACCGGATTGTGGGCACATTCTTCCCAAATTTCCGCATCGATATATTGAAATAAATCTCTTGCTTCTGTGTTCCATACCCACCAGAGATTCCTTGACAAATCGCGTAACGGGCTTAAACTCTCAGGGAGTTTAGATTCAACTATTATTTTTTTCCATACTGGTTCATTCACTACCGGAGGTACTATAAATCTTACATCTTTTGATTCCATTATCTTAACTTACTTTTGTAATCGAAATATTTCTTCCTAAAAAAAAGAGCTGCAAAATTACATTTTCTGGTCACATTTGATATAAATTGAATAATAATTTGTTATTGAAATAACAATAAGTAAAAACAAGCTGAACATGCACTTAGTAATCCAAATTATTTTTCAACCTCTTTTTTTCAAACGAATTAATTCGGCCTCCATTTTTTTTATTTTTTTCTCCTTCGCAACAACAATTTTATGAAGTGCAGCAATTTCGTTTTCCACTTCACTTTCGGGGACAAACGAGTTTAACCGGATTTTAAAATCGCTTAAAACATTCATATAATTAATAAAAGCTTCATATGGCGAATCGAATGGATTAAAAGATTTATGTACCTCCCCGTCGGAAAAATACTTGGTTGACATGTAGTAAAAATGGTCGCTAACCTGAAGATAATTCCAATCTTTATTTAGTTCGACATCCGTGCATTTTGCCATTCTTTGTTTTAATTTATACAATTTCTCGAATGCTTCTTTTTGCATTTTATTTCCTAACCAGGCGGTTAAATCGCGCTCCTCATCAGCCCAGGAGATAGCATGTGGCACACTCACCATTGAAATGGGTTGTAACTCTTCCACTACCTCGGTTGGGGTTGCAAATTTTAGATTAGGATTTTTGATAATTGCCTGCGGAAGCATTTCCAGAAAATCGAAAATACCTGTATCTTTTGACTGCCTTTCTCCGAACGATTCGTAACTAAGAAATAAATTAACCACTTCTTCATTCGATTCCATATTTTCGAGCCACCCAACAAATTTTTCGGCTGTTAATGGAAACTCTGCCCAATTTGTATTCGAAAATCGAAATGAAATATCGTCACTTAATTTAAAGTTTCGCATTAAAACTTTCAGCCTTGGATTTATGGCATTCACATACAAAAAGTTGGGACTTTTCCATCCCAGCACATGCTTAGCTCCTTCGGTGAGTATTGCGCTATAACCCATTTTCGCAATTTGATCACCTATTTCATCCGAATATATCATTTCGGTATTTCTAAAAACCCGGGGTTTTTGACCAAAAAGCTTCACAATTTTTTGCTCGTGCAATTTTACCTGTTTCTCAAAAATATCTTTGTCGTTTAACGAAGCCAATGAATGAGAATAGGTTTCAGCTAAAAATTCAACACAACCTGTTTTTGCCAGTTTCTGAAACGATTTAATTACTTCAGGCGAATACAAAGCAAATTGTTCCAACGCCAATCCTGTTATCGAAAAAGCAACTTTGAATTTTCCTTCCAGTTGATCGACCAATTGGAGCAATAACTTATTTGTGGGTAAATAGCTTTTTTCAGCTATTTTTCGCATTATTGTTTCGTTGGCATAATCATCGTAATAATAATGATCGTTCCCAATATCGAAGAACCTGTATCGGCGATGCCGGAAGGGTTGGTGAACCTGAAAAAATAAACAAACTGATTTCATTATTTTTAGATTTTACCGTTATATTTTTAATACAGATTTGTATATTTCCAAAACATTTCTTGCTGAATTCACCCATTTCAGACTATCTACTTCCACTTTCCCCTCCTCTTTAAAAATTTCAGAAAGCGAAGAATAATTTAGTATTCCATAAATGGCGTCAGCCATTGCATACGTATCCCAAAAATCGATTTTTATAGCATGTTCCAGAATTTCGGAAACACCCGATTGATTTGAAATAATTACCGGGACTTTTGCTTGCATGGCTTCCAAAGGTACAATTCCAAACGGCTCAGAAACGGAAGGCATAACAAATACATCTGTCAATTTAAACATCTCCTGAACATCGCTACCTTTTAAAAATCCTGTAAAATGAAAACTGTCTGAAATTCCCAATTCGGCAGTCCTGGCAATCATTGCATTCATCATATCGCCACTTCCGGCCATTACAAACCGAACATTATTCATTTTTTTGAGTACCAAATTTGCAGCTTCAATAAAATATTCAGGTCCTTTCTGCATGGTAATTCGCCCCAAAAATGTGACCACTTTCTCTTTTAACCGTTTTTTCTGCAGAAACGGTTCTTCATCAGAAACAGGTTCAACGGCATTGTAAACAGTTGTGATTTTATCGGGTGAGATACCATATTTCTCAACAATTATTTTTTTTGTATAGTTGCTAACTGCAATTATTTTATCCGCCATTTCCATTCCTTCGCGTTCAATGGCATAAACTTTTGGGTTAACTTCTCCCCCACTTCTATCGAAATCAGTGGCATGAACATGAATGACCAGAGGTTTCCCTGATATTTTTTTAGCAGCCATTCCTGCAGGATAAGCCAGCCAATCGTGTGCATGGATAATATCGAATTTGGTATCGCGTGCAATTAACTCGGCTACAATAGCGTAATTTCTAATTTCCTTCAAAAGGTCTGTCCCGTATTCCCCACTAAAATCAATTTTTAATCCTTCATCGGTTTCAATAAATCTTGAATTTTTAGCATACTTTCCACTTTTCAGTTTCCAAAATTCTTCTTCGCCAACATATGGAATAATTTGAGAATCAACTTCGTAATAATCTATTTTTTTCTGAATATTATCAAATTGAATTTCTTTTTGCGAAATGGAAATATCGTTGGCACCAATTAATTTCATATCCGACTGATCTTCGTCGCCAAATGCTTTTGGAACCACAAAAGTTACATCAATGTGTTTTAACTCAGCTAAACCTTTTGTAAGACCATAACAAGCTGTCCCCAAACCTCCTGAGATATGTGGTGGAAATTCCCATCCAAACATTAATACCTTCATAATCTATTCTTTATAATTTTGAACCAAATGGCTTGCATAAATAACGCCTGCCACATTCCAGGCCTGAGAAATCGCACCTTTTGCCCGATGAGGCGGATTGCCAGTGTACATTTCCGACATGGTTCCAATACCGTGCTCCACGATCTCTTCTTCAAATTTTTCCATAATTTGTTTCACAAACGGAAGCCCTCCTCTTTTATGAATTTTTAAATAAGCTTCAACAAAAAATTGTATTAACCAAGGGAAAACTGTTCCCTGATGTACTGCCAATTCACGTTCATCTGGTCCTCCTTCGACTAAACCTTTGTATCGGATGTGATCGGGTGAAAGAGTGCGTAAACCTCTTTTGGTTAGTAGTTTTTTCTTCGCTACACTTAATACCGATTTTTGTTGCTCTTTTGATAAAGGCGTGTAATCCATCGCAACTGCTATAACCATATTTGGGCGAACCGACCAATCTGCCTGCCCGTTTTTTACAAAGTCAGCTAAATGTTCATGCCCTTCATTCCAGAAAGTGTTTAAAAATGCATCAGCTACTTTTTTAACCATTCCCTTCCATTTTTCAATAAACGGTTGGTCGCCTGCCATATCCGCAAGGTCAAGAGCAAAGCAAATGTCGTTAAACCAAAGCGCATTAATTTCCACAGGCATTCCATCGCGCTGCACCGCCGGATTCCCATTTAAATGAGAATTCATCCAGGTGAACGCCGTTTTTTCTTTTTCAGCAAAGATTAAACCTTCGTTTGTGGTACCAACATTTTTTAATGTAGAATTTCTAAAAGCAGAAAGAATCTCTTTTATAGCCGGACCGTAATTCCGCCAAATCTCCTTCGGTTTTTGGTTCAATTTAAAATATTGTTGAATGGTCCAAATAAACCAAAGTGAGGTATCGGCAGACTGAAATTGTTTTATTTTTGAATAAATATCTTCAGGAAAATGCCCCTCTTTTAAATGCAATACGTAAGTATCTAATATCTTCTTGTAGGTATTTAAATCTTTTTGAACACCACATATTCCAGGCAGCGAAATAAATGTTTGTCGGGTAATACTGTTGTACCAAGGAAAACCGGCAATAATATCAGTTTCATTTTTTTTATGCATCACAAATTGTGCGGCAGCATTATTTAACGAGCTTGTAAAAGTTACCTCTCCACCCCGTTTTTTTAATTCTTTGGTAAACCGCTGCTTTAACGAAACCGGTCGTGTTTCCGAAGTTCCCGCTGCAAAAATTATAGATTCACCCCTTTTTATTGGAACCTCAAAATAACCCGGGACCAACAAATCTTCCAAATAATCGTAACCCCGATTTAATTCTTTTAAATATTCAATATTGTAATACCAATCAGGGGCAGGAATAAATTCGGTCTTTTTGCTAAACTGCATAAATAAATCGGGAAAATCGCTGTACATTTTAACACTAATTCCATTGCCGGCTGCTTTGTATTTAGAGCTAGCAAACATATTCGCTTTACTAAGTTGATGGATATTACGGAATGCTAAAAAGGGTTTAAACCGCAAAATAGTTGGCTGTGTCGCTTCTTCCAGCGTATATCGAATTAAAATCTGCTCCTCTTTTTCAACCAAAAGTCGTTCTTTTGTGAGAACAACGCCACCAACGCGATAAGTAGTTTTAGGGATTTTCTTAAATTCAATATCGCGAATATATTTGTGCCCTCGCGGGTCGTAACTGCCTCCTTGATATCTATGAATTCCTAAATTAAACTCAGCACCGTTTTGAATTATCGTTTCATCGAGAGAGGATAACAAAATATGTTTTTCCCCGCCAAAATGCTGAATTGGGCAAACCAATAGCCCATGGTATTTGCGTGTATTACAACCGCTTAACGTGGTGCTGATGTATGAACCCGCACGATTAGACCTCAAAATTTCCTTGTCAAGAGAATATTCTAAATTTATTAATTGTTCTTTGTCGAATTTAAGGTAACTCATGGTAAATTATATAATAGCAGTTTTTCAATATTCAGAACTGCATATTTGTATTCAAAATTAGTTGATAAAAAAATTAAATCAAGCTGCCACTGCTTTCAATCTCATTAATTTGTCCAATAAAACTTTGTTTCTCCACTGCTAAATTAACGAAAGGATATTTTTGTTCCAGTAATTTCAGTTTCGTAAGTTGTTTTTGAAGAAACTTCAAATGTTGCTTTGTAAATTTATTAAACGGTCGATGATTCGCAGCCGCTTTTACCATTTTTATTTCTGTTGAAATTTTTTGACTATCCTTAGAAACTAAAGCCGATTCAAATTTCTCCCAGATATGATTAATCGCCACATTCGAGATATGAAGCATGTCTTCGGTATAAAAACGGTAATCGCGCAATTCATCCATCACAATTTCGTAGGATGGAAAATAGGCACAACTTTCTTCCGCATTATTAATAATTTTATCGATGGCGAGCAAAAGAATTGCTTTACTTTTTTGATTTTCAATGGCTCCATCTTTCCAATGCCGAATGGGACTGAGCGTAAAAATCACTTTCAATTCAGGATTAAATTTCAAAATTTCAGTTAATAATTGCTGATACACGTCAACTATTTCTTCCACCGACAATCGAACTCTTTCAAATTGTTTTGCAGGAATTTTATGGCAATTTGAAACCGTTTCGCCAGTTAATTTGTAGTTATAAATCCATGCTGTTCCAAAAGTAATAAAAAGGAAATTGGAATTTTTAAGGTACTCAGACGAAAACTGAATTCGGCTGTTAATTGCTCCCATGGTTTTATTTTCATCGACAGATGAAAATTTTCCATGGTGATAGAAACTGTGCCACAAACCATCGTGTTGTAATAAGTTGGTTTTTGTGAACTCCTTTCTATCCAACAAAATTCGGATTCCATTTGCAACTGAAATTGGATTATACAAAATTCCAAATGGATTAATATCGACATCATAATTCAACTCAATCATCCGATTTCCCACATTTTCGGTAAAACAGGATCCCATAAAAATATTCTTTTTTGAATATCCCGTTTCCCAATTAAATTTTGGAACATCGACAATCATTTGAAATTTTGAAGCAAGCATTATTTCACTTTTTGAAAATCAATTTTCTTTAAAACCAATGCAGTTCTTGCAGGTAAATACATTTTCAAATAGTGTTGACTTGTAATTCCTGCACTTGGCAACGTGTAGTAGCTAATCTCCTCGTCAACTAAATCATTACCACCAAACCGGCCTGAATCGGTATTTAAAACTACTTTGTATTTGCCAGCTCCCAGTGGAATTCCATAATCGGTAAACGATTGACTTGGATTAAAATTGAATACAAATAAAAACAGCCCACGATGAAAAGCCAAAACTTTATCGGGTTGGTTTTCCAAAACCAAATCTACAGATGGAACTGTAAGCAATTTATTTTGGCTAATGAATTGAATCATCTCTTTATCAAAATCGTAAAGCCAATGGTATTTCAATTCAACATCTTCCGAAATGCTCCAAAGTCTTCGGGCATGTTTATACGACCAATCGTTTCCCTGACGCGGAAAATCAATCCATTCAGGGTGTCCAAATTCATTCCCCATAAAATTCAAATATGCACCGCCTGCCGTTGCAGCCGTTGCCAAGCGAATCATTTTATGTAATGCGATGCCGCGTTCAACAATTAAATTGGGCTGGTCTTTTCGCATATTAAAATACATTTCCTTGTCGATGAGCCTAAAAACAATGGTTTTATCGCCCACCAAAGCCTGATCGTGCGACTCGGCATAACTCACCACTTTTTCATCCATCCGTTTTGAAGTGAGTTGGTAAAAAATATCGCCAACGTTCCACTCATCATCCGATTTCTCTTTTATTATTTTTATCCAGAAATCGGGAACTCCCATCGCCATTCGGTAATCGAAACCCAGTCCTCCATCTTCAATTGAAGCTGCCAAACCCGGCATTCCACTCATATCTTCTGCAATCGACAACGAGTTGGGATTTATTTGCTTCATTAATTTATTTGCAAGACGGAAATAGGTGGTTGCTTCGTGGTCAACCCCGGCATTAAAATAGTCGTCGTAATTGGTAAAGGCTTTTTCCAAACCGTGATCGAAATAAAGCATGCTGGTTACACCGTCAAAACGATAACCATCGAATTTAAACTCCTCCAGCCAATATTTTATATTGGAAAGAAGAAAATGCAAAACCTGGTTTTTTCCATAATTAAAACAGTACGAATCCCATGCAGGGTGATCACCTTTTGCTCCCTCATGAAAAAACTGAAACCGTGTTCCGTCGTAATTACCTAGTCCCTCCAATTCATTTTTTACTGCATGAGAATGCACCAAATCCATAATTACGGCGATTCCCATTTGGTGCGCTTCGTCAATTAATTGTTTCAACTCATCGGGTGTTCCAAACCGTGAAGACGGTGCAAAAAAGCTCGAAATGTGGTAACCAAAACTACCATAATAAGGATGTTCCGGAATAGCCATTAATTGAATAACATTATAACCGTTTGCTTTAATCCGGGGCAACATCCTCTCCCGAAACTCATTATAGGTATGCACGCGCTCCTCTTCTCCGGCCATTCCAATGTGTCCTTCGTAAATTAGGGCGGGCTCATTTTCTCTTTGAAAATCGGGTAGTTTCCACTGGTATGGATTTTCGGGTGACCAAACTTGTGCGTTAAAAATATGCGTGCCTGAATCTTGCACAACCCGCGTGGCCCAAGCCGGAATTCGTTTCCCGTAGTTTATCGCCCAATGTATAGAAAGTGCATACAAATCGCCATGATGAAGTGCCGTTTCATTCAATTCCAACTCCCAAACTCCATTTTCCAAAGATAGAAATGTATATTCCTTTTTTTCCTGCCAATTATTAAACGTGCCAACCAAATGGATAAAAGTAGCATTTGGTGCCCATTCACGAATTACCCAACCACCATCGGTTTTATGAAGTCCAAAATAGTGATGTCCGGATGCAAAATCCATAAGCGGTTTTCCATCGGTTAATTCCTTCTCCTTTTTATCGGCTTCATTAATCCGATTTATAATGATTTCAGTAAAAGGTTCAAGCCATTTATCATTCTCTACCAGCTTCGGAATATTATTCATTTGCGTTTTTTTATAAAGATAAATATTCAGTCACGAACTTGCATGTGAATTTTGAAAAAAAAGAGGAATTTAATATATGTGAATTTTATTGGAAGAAGAATCCGGAACTATTACCTGCCAGATTCTAATATATAAACTCAATATTGTCAACCCAGAAAAACGATTTACGTTCAATAGTAGTAATTTTTGTTTTGGCCATTTTGGATATTATTCTTGGCGAATTTAATCCAACAGTTTAGTTGCCTTTTGAATTTCCGTGTTCAGTGAAAGCTGTTAAAAAAATAAAATGAAAAATGTTCTTTACCATTCCGAAAATCCCGTTTTTGGATTTGGGTTAAATTAGTATAAAAAGAAACCATGACGGAGAGATGCCATGGTTATAAACGATAAAAGGTCGTTTAATCTATTAATTTTAAAAATAGAAGGATTAAAACAAATATTGTAATCATAATCGCAATAGGATTAAAACTTTTTATGTTGTACAATTGTTTTTCCAAAAACGAATTTTATGAAAAAAACCGGATTTACAACTACTTCTCTAAATGTGCCTTTTTCGAAAAACGATCCGCACAAATCTTTACAAATGCCATT
This sequence comes from uncultured Maribellus sp., assembly GCA_964476535.1. Classification (GTDB taxonomy): domain Bacteria; phylum Bacteroidota; class Bacteroidia; order Bacteroidales; family Prolixibacteraceae; genus Draconibacterium. Next base: position 11,854 of record CAYZBC010000048.1, on the reverse strand, counting down.
GTACGAAGCGGTGGCTTTTGAATTTGATTCAGCAGAACAAATTGAAGCGAATTTTAAGGGAGAGTGCCTTGCGCATGTTTATTCACGGGCATCGAGTCCAACGGTTGAATATTTTGAATTAAAATTAAAAGCTTTAACCGGAAGCAATGGAGTTTTGGCAGTAAGTTCTGGAATGGCAGCCATTTCGAATACTATTCTGGCCGCGACAAAAGGCGGTGAAAATATTATCTCAGGCAAACAACTTTTTGGTCACAGCTATGCACTTTTTCAGCAAACAATGCCGGAGTTTGGTATTGAAACCCGTTTTTCTAATTTGAAATCGAAAGCAGAAATTGAAAGTTTATTAGACGAAAAAACCCGGGCTATTTATTTTGAAACAGTGACCAACCCACAACTCGAAATTGTTGACATCGAAATGTTGGCGGAAATTGCGCAAAAACACAATTTGCTCTTGATTGCCGACAGTACATTAACACCACCAAATGTTTTTAGTGCCGGAAAATTTGGGATTAATATTGAAGTAATTTCAACCACAAAATATATCTCTGGTGGCGCAACTTCGTTTGGAGGTGCCATACTCGACCATGGAAATTACGATTGGAAATTAAACCCTAATTTTACGAAATACACCGAGAAGTTTGGGAAAAATGCATTCATTGCAAAACTCCGAAAAAACATTTACCGGAATACGGGTGGAAGTATGACTCCACAAACAGCAAAATTTCAAATTCAGGGATTAGATATTCTGGAACTCAGAGTTGATAAATGTTACCAAAATTGTTTGGCTTTGGGGGCTTTTTTTGAAGCGCACTCCAAAATTAAAGCAGTTGCATATCCGGGCTTAAAATCTTCTCCAAATTATAGATTGGCTAATAAGTATTTTAACGGAGTTCCCGGAACAATAATGACCTTTGATTTGGAATCGAAAGAGGCCTGTTTTGCGTTTATGAACAAACTGCAGATCATTCGGCGTGCCACCAATTTAAACGACAATAAATCGCTGATTATTCACCCACACTCTACAATTTATGCGGAATTTTCTGATGAAGAACGGCAAGAAGCCGGCATCCGCGATACGATGATGCGCTTGTCGGTTGGTATTGAAAATGTGGAGGATTTGATTGGTGATATTGGAGGGGCACTGGATTAAAAAATCGATAGTTCACCTGCTGACTTCAAGTTCAGATCGTGATTAAAATATAATTTTTGCATCTTATTGAGCAGGAGATGGAATAAGTAGTACCGCAGCTTTATGAAAAAATCCCAAAGGAATTGTATAATCCTTATGATTTTTTCAAAAACTCCAAATTTCTTTTTAATCCTTTAAATCCCGCTCGTTTTACCGCCGAGTTTTTAAATAACTCATTAAACAAAGGTTTCTCCATTTGATTCCAATCTTCCACTCCAAGTTCCAGCAATTTCGAATTCGGCTCAAAATTAGATTCATCGTGTGGAGCCGCTTTTAAATTCCACGGGCAAACATCCTGACAAATGTCACAGCCAAAAACACGATTTTCAAATTGCCTGCTTAGGTTTTTATTTATATCGCCTTTAATTTCTATGGTTTGGTACGAGATGCATAGTCTGGCATCGATTACCCCATCGGCAACGATTGCTTTTGTTGGACAAGCATCGATGCAACGCATGCAGTTTCCACAATGGTTTCGAACTGGTTTTGGTTGATCGTAAGGCAATTCAATATCTAAAATTAATTCCCCAATAAAAAAGAAACTGCCATGTTCTACCGATATTAGATTACTGTTTTTACCTATCCAACCCAAGCCGGCTTTTCGTGCCCATGCTCGTTCTAAAACCGGAGCAGAATCAACAAATGGCCGTCCATTACAAGGCTGAATTTCTTTCTGAATAAACTGAAGAAATTCTTTCAGTTTATCTTTCATTACAAAATGGTAGTCGGTTCCGTAGGCATATTTAGAAAGTACCGGAGCATCCAAGTTTTTTTGGACCTCCTTTGGGAAATAATTTTGAAGAACGATAACAATTGTTTTTGCATTTTCATACAACAATCGAGGATCCAATCTTTTTTCGATATTGCGCGCCATGTATTCCATTTCGCCGTGCATACTATTATCCAGCCAATTTAAAAAAGGTTCTTTTTCCTCCCATAGAAATTCAGCCGGAATTATTGCACATTCCAAAAAACCAAGCTCTTTTGATTTTGATAATATTGATTTTGATATTTGATTATAATCTATCATCTTTATAAAAGTATAAAAACTAACCAAAATGGAACTAAACCGACGTAATTTTTTAAGATCGACATCCTTTGCTACTGCTGGTGCAATTATTTTAAATTCGTGTAAATCAACGCCTGTAAAACAAACAATTGATTATTCAAAGCTGGACGAAGTTCTGGCTCAACCTGTTTTAAAAAAGGACCTTTTTCAAGAACCCGTTATTATCGAAACGTTAGAGTTATTACGTTTCAAAGATAATTTTATTTGCCGTGTTCGTTCAATCGATGGAGCCGTTGGAATATCGGTTGGGAATAATGCTCAGTTGGAATCATTTTGGCCAGTTTTTATTCATCGCTTACAACCATTTTTCCCTGGAAAAGACGCGCGCGATTTGGAGAAATTACTGGACGAAGTTTACGTTTATAGAAGCAATTATAAATTGCAGAACCTGGCTTTGTGGGTGCCTTTGGCTACCATTGAATTTGCCATTCTCGATATGTTGGGAAGAATTGTAGGAAAATCGATCGGAGAATTAATTGGCGAAATTCACAATCCAAAAATTGCCGTATACCAGGCTAACAATTACAGGGGGAAATCAGCACAAGAATCAATTGGGTTGATTAAAGAACAGGTTGAGAATACACAGGCACAAGCTTTAAAAATTAAAATTGGTGGAAGAATGAGCAACAATGTTGATTATCCATCGGGACGAACAGAAAAATTAATTCCGCTAGTTCGGAAAACCTTTGGCTACGAAATGACTATTTATGCTGATTCCAACGGTTCTTATACAGCAGATGACGCGATTCGAATTGGCAAATTACTGGAAGAGTATAAATATGATTTTTATGAAGAGCCAACTCCTTTCGATTGGTACGAAGAAACCAAACAAGTAAAAGATGCTCTTTCAATTCCAATTGCAGGAGGAGAGCAGGAGCCGAGTATGCACAATTTTAGATGGTTGATTGGGAATCACGCTCTGGATATTGTTCAGCCCGATATGTTTTATTTCGGCGGAATGATTCGTTCGATGAAAGTTGCCAGAATGGCAAACTCTTTCGAAAAAAAATGTGTACCACATATTTCTGGTTCGGGACTGGGATATTTATATATGATGCACTTTATTTCAGCCATTCCTAACTCTGGCCCGTTTCATGAATTTAAGGGATTCAACAAAAATATTCCCTTAACATGTGAAACTTCAAATTTGGAAAGTGAAAATGGGATTGTAACAGTTCCTTCGGGGCCAGGATTGGGAGTAGAAATTGATCCTGATTTTATTGAAAAACATAAAGTAGTTTCGTAAGACTTTTGATCAAAAAAAGGGTTCCACTTCATGCGAAACCCTTTCCATCTATTTTGTTTTTTGAATGCTCCTAAAAAAATCCCAATTCCAACCGGGCTTCTTCACTCATCATCGATTTGTCCCATGGCGGTTCAAAAGTGAGCTCAACATTTACACTTTCAATAGTGTCAACAGATTGGGCAGCTTGTGTAATTTCATCAACCAAAATATCCACAACCGGGCAACCCGGTGCCGTAAGTGTCATCACAATATTGGCATTGTTTTTTTCATCAACATCAACGTTGTAAATTAATCCCAGGTCGTAAACATTAACCGGAATTTCCGGGTCGTAAACCTCTTTGAGGTTATTTATAATTAAATCAATTCTTTTATCCATCTCTTTCTCTCTTTATCCCGCAATAATTCTGCTATAAGCAACAGCATACAAGCGAATTTGTTTTACCATTGCCAGCAATCCATTTGAACGTGTTGGCGACAGATGTTGTTTTAATCCCAGGTCATCGATAAAATGAAGCTCATTTTCAAGTAGCTCTTTTGGAGTTCGTCCGGTAACAACCCGCAAAAGCAAAGCAACCAAACCTTTTACAATTACAGCATCGCTTTCACCACGGAAATTAATTTTACCGTCAACCAAGTCAGCAACCAACCAAACTCTCGATTGGCAACCTTTTATGATATTTTGGTCGTTTTTATCTTTTGGGTCAAGATCTTCCAAATCATTTCCCAATTCAATTAAATAACCGTATTTATCCATCCAGTCATCGTACATCGAAAACTCTTCAATAATCTCTTGTTGAATTTCTTCTATCGTCATGAATTTGTATTTATAACGGATGCAAATGTCGTAATTTTTTAACTTCTGACAATGATAAAAGCACCCTTATTAAGAAAGTTTCAAAATTAGTTAAGCTTATTAACCGTATGCTCATTTTTATCTAATTTTACATGAAGAGAAATAAATCTAAAATTTTAAATATGAATTCACTCGCAGGATCAAAAACAGAACAGAACTTATTAAAAGCGTTTGCAGGCGAATCGCAGGCACGAATGCGTTACGACTATTTTGCCAGCCAGGCAAAAAAAGAAGGATTAGAACAAATTGCAGGCATTTTCGCTGAAACAGCTTTAAACGAAAAAGAACACGCAAAACGTTTCTTTAAATTTCTAGAAGGAAACATGGTTGAAATTACCGCAACTTATCCGGCCGGCAAAATTGGTACTACAATGGAAAACTTAAAAGCTTCTGCCGAGGGAGAAAACGAAGAGTGGACCGAATTGTATCCCGAGTTTGCAAAAGTAGCCGCCGAGGAAGGATTTCGTGAAGTGGCAACCGCTTTTAAAATGATTGCTAAAGTTGAAGCGGCGCACGAAAATCGCTTCAGAACTTTATACGATAATTTGGAAGAGGGTAAAGTTTTTAAACGTGGCGATAAAGTAGTTTGGAAATGCCGCAATTGTGGTTTTATTCACGAAGGAACAGTTGCACCAAAAATGTGCCCGGCCTGTTTGCATCCTCAATCCTATTTTGAGATTAAAGAATCGAATTATTAAATCGAGTCAAAAGATGAAAGTAGTAGGTCAAAAAGTAATATAGTAAATAATCCTCGGGGCAAGCCCACGAGGCATTGAAGAAAATATTTTTGGATCCCGAGGCAAGCCTCGAGGTATTAAACCTTAATGAGAATAAAAAACGGATGTTCCGTTTTCAAAATAAAAATAAAAAAAAAAGGATTTAGCTCTGTTTGAGTTGAATCCTTTTAAATTTCCAAAGTAACAAAAGTCACATACTAGTCTCGCTAAGAAATCTTTCTTTGTAAAAAAGTGATACAATGAATAATTTTCTGAATAAATACAAGTGGAAACTTACCGGAGTACTAGTTGGAGCAGTTGCAGGTTTTGCATATTGGTATTATATCGGATGTACTTCGGGTACTTGCCCCATACAATCTAACTGGCACACCAGCACCCTTTATGGTGGTTTAATTGGATACGTTTTCCCCAACTCCCCTAAAAAGGTAAAACAGAATAAAAATCAAGAGAATTAGAACATCATTCGAACTTTATTCAAAGCTGCAATAAATACATCAATTTCCGCTTTGGTGTTGTACATTCCAAACGAAATACGAATTGTTCCCTGTATTTTATAATGTTGCATCACAGTATCTGCACAATGGTGTCCGGTGCGAACTGCAATTCCCATTTTGTCGAGCAACATTCCTAAATCGTAGGAATGAATTCCTTCAATGTTGAATGAAATTACACTTGACTTTTCAGGCGACTCACCGTAAAAAATTATGCCTTCAATTTCTTTTAATTTTGATGTGGCATATTCCAAAAGTTTGTGTTCCCACTCTGAAATTTGTGGTATCCCAACTTCATTTAGAAAATCAATGGCTGCGCCAAATGCGATAACACTTGTAATATTTGGTGTGCCAGCTTCAAATTTGTAAGGAATTTCGTTAAACGTCGTTTTTTCAAACGAAACTTCGGAAATCATTTCGCCACCACCTTGGTATGGAGGCATTTCATTCAGCCATTTCTTTTTGCCATACAAAATGCCAACCCCATTCGGTCCGTACATTTTATGTGCTGAAAAAGCATAAAAATCAACATCCATTTTTTGAACATCAACAGAAATATGTTGAGCAGCCTGCGCTCCATCAACAAAAACTGGCACCCCTTTTTCGTGCGCAATTTTTGTAATTTCTGCTATTGGATTTATTGTCCCCAAAACATTGGAAACATGAGTCACAGCAATCAATTTTGTTTTTGAGCTAATCAAACCAGAAAGCTTTTCCACCTGCAAAACACCATTGTCAGAAAAAGGAAGTTTTACAATTTTTGCACCTTTCTTCTGTGCGGCTAATTGCCAGGGCACAATGTTGGAGTGGTGCTCCATTTCTGAAACTATAATTTCATCTCCTTCATTTAAAAATTTCTCTCCAAAAGAACTGGCCACCAAATTTACACTCTCGGTTGTACCTTTTGTGAAAATAACTTCTTCACGAGATTCAGCATTTATAAATCCTTGAATTTTATCGCGAACTGCCTCAAATTCAACCGTGGCTTTATCAGCCATAAAATGTGCAGCCCGATGAATATTGCCGTAATAATCGTTGTGAAGTTGTTCTTCCTTCATTAACACCCAAACCGGTTTTTGCGCCGATGCAGCACTGTCGAAATAAACAAATTGCTTTTTATAAACCAGTTGATTTAGTATTGGAAAATTACTTCTTATTTTATTGATGTTGTATTTCATATTCGTAAGTTATTAAGCAGAAGACTGAAAGTCACCCGCTCATTACAAAGATGCAAAAGATTTTATTATTTCCAGAGTGCTTTAAATCGAAAAGAACCGTTCTTTAAAATGAGAACGGTTCCTTTTTTATCTTTTGATATCTTTCTTTTTATAAAAAAACAGAAAATTAATCTACTCGTTTAAAATTGGTTTTTAGCACTCACAATTGTAAGCACATTCGTGGCAGCGGGCCACTTCCCCATTTAATCTTTTTTCAACTAATCCGTCGATTCTGTCGCGTAACAATTCAACTTTTATTTCCTGAACAACTTCGTGTGCAAATGCATTCATCATCATCATTCGGGCTTTGTCCTCGTCGATTCCCCGAGAACGCAAATAGAACATTGCTTCCTGATCGATTTGCCCAACTGTTGCACCATGACTACATTTTACATCGTCGGCATCGATAATTAACTGGGGTTTGGTTTTCATGGTTGCCTGGTCGGTAAGCAACAAGTTATTGTTTCGCTGAAACGCATTTGTTTTTTGCGCATCGCGAACCACATGAATCTGACCGGAAAAAGCCCCGGTTGATTCATCGCCTAAAACGTTTTTATAAACCTGATTACTTTCGCAATGTGGTTTTACATGTATAACTTGTGTGGAATTATCGACATGTTGCTTTTTATCAATAAATGCCATTCCGAACATATTTGCGACTGCATTTTCGCCATTCATAACAATTTTTAGATTGTTGCGAATTAAACCTCCGTGCAGTGTAGTAGTGTGTGTTGTAACAACCGAATCTCTTTCTTGTTGAATAAATATTGAATTAATACTTGTTGTTTTGTTGTGCTGATTTTGCAGATTGTAATAATCCAAACTTGCATTTTCACCTACAAAAATTTCGGTAACCGAATTGTTTAAATATTGATTTAAATTCAAAGTATGGTCGCACAAAATAAGCTTTGCACTTGCACCCGATTCGATTACAATTATGTTCCGCTGAGTAACAAAAGTGCTGTTATTAGCATGCAAAAAGTTAATCAGTTGAATGGGTTTTTCAACAATTAAGTTTTTAGGAATATAAATGAAGTACCCATCTTTTGCAAAAGCAGTATTTAATGCCACCAACGGGTCGGTAGCTGTGTTTGCAATTTGTGCGTAGTATTTTTGTAATAACTTAGGATTGTCGTGAGCAATTTTTTCCAGGCTGCAAAGTATTATTCCTTCAGGAAATTCTTTCGATTGGTTACTGTTTTCATCAAACCATCCGTTAAAAATAAGTGTGGGTTTGTTGCCTAATTGTGGTACATCGCAATTAAATACAGTTTTAGTATCCACGGTATTATTTTTCCTTTGATGAACAAAATTGTAATCGGGTAAGAACTTGGGATGCAGGTTGGTATATTTGTATTTTTCATTTTTTCGGGTTGGAATTCCCTGCAAAACAAAATCCTGAAAAGCTTTTTTCCGGGCAGCATTTATTACTTCGGAAGAACCTTCGAAAAGAAGCTCTTTTACCTCGTTGTAATGCGCCATATATTTCAGCGACAAATTCGCTTTTTCAACTAAAACACTCATCCTAATTCCCGTTTTCTTTTTTTATCCAATCGTACCCTTTTTCTTCCAATTCAAGAGCCAATTCTTTTCCCGCCGATTTAACAATTTTACCATGATAAAGTACATGAACAAAATCGGGTACAATATAATCCAGTAATCGTTGGTAGTGCGTAATTATAATTGATGAAGTCTCCGGCGATTTTAGTGCATTTACACCGTTGGCAACCGTTTTTAATGCATCAATATCCAAGCCCGAATCGGTTTCATCGAGAATTGCCAATTTCGGTTCCAACATTGCCATTTGGAAAATTTCATTTTTCTTTTTTTCTCCACCCGAAAAACCTTCGTTTACCGAGCGGTTCGTAAGTTTGGTTTTCATTTCAACCAACTCCATCTTTGCCCGCATCAATTTTAGGAATTCACCAGCGGTCAACTCCTTTTCTCCTCGGAGTTTACGATGCTCGTTAACTGCCGTTTTTATAAAGTTTGCCATTGGAACACCCGGAATTTCAACCGGGTACTGAAACCCTAAAAACAGACCATCTTTTGCACGGTTCTCCGGCGATTTTTCCAATAAATTTTCACTCTGAAAAAATACTTCACCAGCCGTAATTTCATATTCTTCTTTCCCGGCCAAAACATTTGCCAGTGTACTTTTGCCAGAACCGTTAGGTCCCATAATTGCATGAACTTCACCCGGTTTTATTTCAAGATTAATTCCTTTCAGGATTTCCTGACCTTCAACAGAAGCATATAAGTTTTTTATTGATAACATTTTTTAGTACTGAGATTTTGAGTATTTAGTATTTAAACTTCAACTCGTATGTTTTATATTCTATATTTTAAATTTATCCAACACTGCCTTCTAAACTTAGCTGTAATAGTTTTTGTGCTTCAACAGCAAATTCCATCGGAAGTTTATTCAACACCTCTTTTGCATAACCATTAACAATCATTCCAATGGCTGTTTCCGTGTCGATACCACGCTGGTTACAGTAAAAAATTTGGTCTTCGCCAATTTTTGAAGTGGTTGCTTCGTGCTCCACAATCGACGATTTATTACCTACTTCAATGTATGGAAAAGTGTGCGCACCACAAGTGTCGTTAAGCAACAATGAATCACACTGCGAAAAGTTACGCGAATTTTTTGCACCAGGCATTACTTTTACCAATCCACGGTACGAGTTGTCGCTTTTTCCTGCCGAAATTCCTTTGGATATTATTGTTGATTTTGTGTTTTTCCCAATGTGAATCATTTTTGAACCTGTGTCGGCCTGCTGATGATTATTGGTAACGGCAACCGAGTTAAATTCACCAACCGAATAGTCGCCCATTAAAATACAACTTGGATATTTCCAGGTAATTGCTGAACCGGTTTCTACTTGTGTCCAGCTAATTTTCGACGAAACACCCCGACAAATACCACGTTTAGTTACAAAGTTGTAAATTCCACCAACGCCTTCTTTATTTCCCGGATACCAGTTTTGTACTGTTGAATATTTTACCTCGGCCCGATCCATCGTAATAATTTCTACCACTGCGGCATGCAATTGGTTTTCGTCGCGCATGGGTGCCGTGCAACCTTCTAAATAACTTACGTAACTATCGTCGTCCGCAATAATAAGTGTGCGCTCGAACTGGCCTGTATTTGCTGCATTAATCCTAAAATAAGTTGACAATTCCATGGGACACCGAACGCCTTTTGGAATGTAACAAAACGAACCATCACTAAAAACTGCTGAGTTTAAAGCCGCAAAATAGTTGTCGGAAACCGGAACGGCTTGCCCCAAATACATTTTTACCAAATCGGGATGTTCCTTAACTGCATCGCTAAACGAGCAGAAAATCACTCCCTTTTCAGCTAAAGTTTCTTTAAATGTTGTTTTTACCGAAACGCTGTCCATTACAATATCAACGGCCACACCAGCCAAATGTTTTTGCTCTTCAATTGGAATTCCCAATTTTGCGAAGGTCTCCAACAAATCAGGATCAACTTCATCCAGACTATCGTATTTTGGCTTCTGCACAGGAGCTGCATAATAACTAATTTCCTGTAAATCGATGGGTGGTATTTTCAAATATGCCCAATCCGGCATCGCCATTTTTTGCCATTTTCTGAAAGCGTCCAATCTGAAATCCAACATAAATTCAGGCTCTTCATTCTTTTGTGAAATAATACGAATAACGTCTTCGTTCAGCCCTTTTTCAATGATATCGGTTTCTATATCAGTTACAAAACCATATTTGTAATCGGCTTGCGTAACGTCATTTAATATCTTTTCCTGTTCTTTCATTTTCCATGTATTCTTCGCAGATAACAAATGATTAATTTGGTCTGTTTAAAAATTGCAAAGATATAAAACTATGGGTATTTTTGAAGTTTAAACTTTTTAATTCACACCATTTTGTCTTAAATTAACAATGAGCAAAGAAATTCAACAAACCAGCATCTCAGAATTAGGCGAGTTTGGCCTGATTGAACGAATTACAAAAGACATTCAAATTAAAAATAGCAGCACAGTAAAAGGAGTTGGCGACGATGCCGCAATCCTTGATTACGGAGAAAAACAATTAGTTGTCTCCTCCGATTTATTAACCGAAGGCGTTCACTTTAATCTAATGTATGCACCACTAAAACATTTGGGTTACAAAGCGGTTGTGGTGAACCTTTCTGACGTTTATGCTATGAATGCAATTCCTAAACAAATTACTGTAAATATTGCATTATCAGGTAAATTTTCGGTTGAAGCAGTGGATGAATTATATGCTGGGATTCACCTGGCTTGTGAAAAATACGGTGTTGATTTGGTTGGTGGCGACACAACAAGTTCGTTAACAGGTTTAACTATTAGCATAACCGTTTTGGGTGAAGTTGAAAAAGATGCATCGGTCTTGAGAAGTGGGGCAAAACCAAACGATTTACTTTGTGTAACTGGTGATTTAGGTGGTGCTTACATGGGTTTGCAATTACTTGAACGCGAAAATGAAGTTTATAAGGTGAACCCGAAAATGCAGCCGCAAATGGAAGGGTATGATTATATTTTAGAGCGACAGCTAAAACCGGAAGCTAGACAAGATATTATTGCAGCATTTCAAAAATTAGAAATCAAACCCACTTCAATGATTGATATTTCGGATGGTCTTTCTTCAGAAATTATGCACCTCTGCAAAAACTCAGAGGTTGGCTGTAATTTATATGAAGAGAAAATTCCGATGGATGCGCAAACAAAGGAAATGGCAGAAGAGATGAATATTAATCCGTTGGTTGCAGCGTTAAATGGAGGCGAAGATTATGAATTGCTTTTTACGATTTCTCAAACCGATTACGAAAAAATAAAAACCGACCCCGACTTTACAGTTATTGGACACATGACTGAAGCATCGAAAGGAACAAATTTAATTACCGGAGCGGGTTCTACTATTCCTTTGATAGCTCAGGGCTGGAATCATGGAAAATAACAAAATGAGACAATAAAAAATGCCACTTTGTACAATCTAAGTGTCTGTTCATTAATAAACGATACATCTATGGGTAAATGCTGTAATTCC
>CAYZBC010000047.1:18465-23050 GCA_964476535.1 uncultured Maribellus sp. | reverse complement strand
AACAAACTATTAACTTTTTTTAACTTTGATTGAGACGATTTAACCCTTTTCTGCTGTATTTTTAAATCAAAATATAATTACAGAGTTTTTCATAGAAATAGATTTGGTTAGTTAGAAAACAAGGATGTTGGTCGTCCTTGTTTTTTTTGTTATTTTTCTGCTTCAGAAATTTTTTTTTTAATTCCACCAACCATTTTGGCACCATTACCTCATTTATATTCAATTCGTTTGCAAAAAAATTATAAGTCAGCCAGAATATTTTGCAATTGATTTTCAGCATCTTTCAGTTCTAATTCAACTTTATTTAGCAAAGCAGAAAGTTGTTCTGAAATTTTGTCTTCGGCTTGCAGTTGAATTTCTTTTAACGAATCTCCGGTACTTGTCATTCCAAATATGAGAGCAGAAGATTTTGCCGTGTGCGCTTCTCTAGCCAGATTTTCTAAATTGTTTTCAGCATAAAATTTCTTCATATTGAAAATAAAGTCGGGGATTTGCTCTAAAAAAATTTCAATTAATTCTTTTTTAAATTCATGGTCTCCAAAAGAAACAGAGTCAAGTTGCTCAATACTAATTTGTTGAAAATTATTGCCCATCGTAATTTGATTGTTGGTGCAAATTAATAAATAATTCAATAGATTTGAATGCAAAATATCTGATAAAATTCATTTGCGGGAAATATTTGAATCCATAGTTTTGCATTTATAAATCATAAAAGATGAAGATAACAGCATTTAACGAAATACATAAAAAATTAGGCGGGAAATTAGTGGAATTCGCTGGTTACGAAATGCCAATTGAATACAGTGGAATTAAAGATGAACACATGACGATTCGTGAGTCGGTGGGTGTTTTTGATGTTTCCCACATGGGTGAATTTTGGGTGAAAGGGCCAAATGCACTTGAATTGATTAAGCAAATAACTTCGAACGATCCTACTGCTTTGAAGCCAGGTCATGCACAATATACTTGCTTCCCCAACGGTGAGGGGGGAATTGTAGATGATTTACTGGTATATTGTTATGAACATGAAAAATATATGTTGGTCGTAAATGCATCGAATATAGACAAAGACTGGAATTGGATTGTTAGTCAAAATGATGTTAATGCCGAGCTTGAAAATGCATCTGAGAATATTAGTCAGTTGGCTATTCAGGGACCAAAAGCAACGGAGGTTTTACAAAAACTGACTGATGTGAACCTTTCAGAAATTAAGTTTTACACTTTTGTTACTGATAAATTTGCCGGTATTGATGATGTAATTATTTCGGCAACAGGTTATACAGGAGCCGGTGGATTCGAGCTGTATTTTAGAAACAATGTGGCGGAACAAATTTGGAATGCAATTTTTGAAGCAGGTAAGGAATTTGGAATTAAACCAATTGGCTTGGCTGCTCGCGATACTTTGCGCCTGGAAATGGGATATTGTTTATACGGAAACGACATTGACGACACAACTTCTCCTATTGAAGCTGGTTTAGGCTGGATTACCAAGTTTAACAATGGTCGCCAATTTATCGACCGCGATTTTTTAATGATGCAAAAAACGGAAGGTATTACGCGTAGACTTCGCGGATTTATATTGCGTGAACGAGGAATTCCACGGCATGACTATGAGTTGGTAAACTCTGAAGGATCGGTTATCGGAAAAGTTACTTCAGGAACCATGTCGTCAATATTAAACAAAGGTATTGGAATGGGTTATGTTGCCAAAGAATATTCGGCTTTTGGTACTCAAATTTTTGTTAAAATCAGGAATAAAACGATTCTTGCTGAAATAGTAAAATTGCCTTTTATCTAAAATTGCCTTTTCTGAGCGTACAAAAGTTGTTTTAATTGGAAGTAACATTTTTATTTACAGTTGGCATTTGTGCATCAACTTTAATTCTCCAGTTATTCAACATTTCTTTCAATTCAGCTGCTTTTGCAGGTAACTGTTCGCTGAGGTTCGTTGTTTCTCCCTGGTCATCGCTTAAATCGAATAATTCTAAAGAGTTAGCTGAATTTAATAATTTAGGTTCGTACCATTCAATTAACTTGTAGTTTCCCGAACGTACTGCGCCAGCAGGAATCATTCCCGAACCTCCGTGATAATGCGGATAATGCCAGAATATTTTATCGTGAATATCAATTTGAGAATTTTTTAAAGCGGGTAAAAAACTTTTTCCATCTATATTTTTGGGATTATTGTTGTTCCCAGTAACCTCAAGAAAAGTAGGAAGGAAATCAACGGAACTAATTAGTGCCTCAGAAATTGTTCCAGCTGTAACTTCGTTTTTCCATTTTACAATTAGTGGTTCTCTAATTCCTCCCTCATAAAGCCAGCCTTTCCCAGCTCTGAAAGGTGTTTGTTTGGCATATTTATCCCGTCCGCCATTATCGCCAAAGAAAATTACTACTGTGTTTTCGTCAAGTCCTAATTCACTTATTTTGTTGAATATTTTTCCGCAACTGTTATCTAGTCTTTCTATCATCGCCCCAATTATAGGGTGGTTTTCCGCTTCCTCGCTCTCTTTTAATTTTTTGTATTTCTGTATCGTTTCAGCTTTCTCTTTTAGCGGGTCGTGAATGGTGTTGTGCGAAACAAACAAAAAAAATGGATTTGATTTATTTCGTTCTAAAAAGTCAAGAGCCAAGTTAGTGATTGTATCCACATTGTGCGCATCGTTTTCTGCTTCTTGCCAGGGTTGGATCATACTTCCGGAAGGTTTGTATGTTACAAATGATTCATCAAAACCTTGTTTGTCGGGATTAAAAGGAAGGCTGCCGGGGGGAGTTTTTTCTTTACTTAAATGCCATTTTCCAAACAGTGCAGTTTTATAACCGCTCTCTTTCAAAACTTCAGCAAAAGTGATTTCTTTCAAAGGCAAATGTTTTTGCCAGTCGGGTTGCGAAAGTGGATAATTATTTTTGTTGTTACCAGCGATAAAATCAGTAATGTGTAATCGGGCTGGATATTTTCCGGTCATTATGCTTGCTCTCGTGGGAGAACAAACCGGGCAGGCGGCGTACGCATTTGTGAATCGCATTCCTTCATTTGCCAACTTGTCGATATTTGGCGTTTGGTAGTAGTCGGTTCCGTAGCATCCAATTTGTGAATAGCCCAAATCGTCGGCGAGGATGAATACAAAATTAGGTGAATTTTTTTTGTTTTCAACAGAACAACTCAATAGAAAAAAAGTAGTGACAAATAGATAAAAAGTATTTTTAATGGAAAGTTTCATGGTACTAAATATTGAATATTCTGTTTCAAAGTTAGCAGTTTGCAATTTACTTTTCACATAGAAGTAAAAACGCACCACTATTTAAACCTTTTTTAAATTATTATTACTGTATTCTTTTCTTTCCTGAAAAAATGGCTTTCTTAATCAGAAACGAATAAATTTGTACAATAGATAATTGATTGTGAAATGATTTCTATCACCTCACTTTGTTATTGTCAATGTTTTAAAACTCAAATTTATAATTTAAATATTGATTTTACTCATCTGCAAACCATTATCAAATTACGTACTTTGAAATGATGTTTGCAACGAACCTGATTTATTAATTCACTTTAATTGTTGTAAGAATGAAAAAACACAATTTTTATGCAGGGCCTTCTATTTTGCCCGAAGTTACAAAAGAGAAAACAGCGGAAGCTACAATGAATTTTGCAAACACCGGACTTTCGGTAATGGAAGTTTCGCACCGTAGCAAAGAGTTTGTAGCAGTGATGGATGAGGCGCAAGCTTTGGTAAAAGACCTTTTAAAAGTTCCAGATGGGTATTCGGTTCTTTTCCTTCAAGGTGGGGCAAGTCTTCAGTTTTTAATGGCGCCGTATAATTTAATGAATAAAAAATCGGCTTATTTAAATACTGGTGTCTGGGCGAAAAAAGCTATTAAAGAAGCTAAATTTTTTGGTGAAGTAGTTGAAGTTGCCTCTTCGGCTGATGCCAATTACAATTACATTCCCAAAGGTTACAATGTACCTGTTGATGCAAGTTATTTGCATATTACAACAAACAATACCATTTACGGAACACAGCTTTCTACCATGCCTGAGGTAGATATTCCATTAATTGGCGATATGTCTTCCGATATTTTCAGCAGGCCATTCGATGTTGCGAAATTCGATGTAATTTACGCAGGTGCGCAAAAAAATCTTGGGCCTGCCGGTACAACGCTTATAATTGTAAAAGACGCTGCTTTAAATAAAATGGAAAGGCCAATTCCAACGATTTTGAATTATAAAACACACATAGACAGTGGTTCGATGTTTAATACACCTTCTACTTTACCAGTTTTTGCTTCTTTGCAAACGTTGCGTTGGTTGAAAGAAAACGGTGGAATCGAGGCCATGGAAAAAATTAACATCGAAAAGGCTGGTATTTTGTACGATGAATTGGATAGAAATAAATTTTTTACTTCTACAGTTCCAAATCCGGAAGACCGTTCGAGAATGAATGTAACATTTGTAATGACTCCGGAATATGCTGAGTTGGAAAAAGAGTTTATGGAGTTTGCTACATCAAAAGGAATGATTGGAATTAAAGGTCACCGTTCGGTTGGAGGTTTCAGAGCATCCATTTACAATGCTATGCCAATT
>CAYZBC010000047.1:0-18365 GCA_964476535.1 uncultured Maribellus sp. | reverse complement strand
AGGTCACCGTTCGGTTGGAGGTTTCAGAGCATCCATTTACAATGCTATGCCAATTGATAGTGTAAAAGCATTGGTTGAAGCCATGCAGGAATTTGAAAAAAAGAATTAAAGGTTAAATAGTACCTAAAAAAATGCAGGATGAAAATTCTGCATTTTTTCTACACTAAAAATTGAGTTATGAAGAAAATCTTAATTGCCACTGAAAAACCATTTGATTCGGTAGCGGTAAAAAAAATCAGCAAAATTTTTAAAAAGGCAGATTACGATTTGCAATTTTTAGAAAAATATTCGTCTAAACAAGAGTTGTTGGATGCAATATCAAATGTTGATGCGGTAATTATTCGAAGTGACAAAATTGATGCAGAAGTATTAGATGCGGCCAAAAATCTTAAAATAGTTGTTCGGGCAGGTGCCGGTTACGATAATATTGATTTAAAAGCTGCTACTGAAAACCATGTTGTGGTAATGAACACTCCCGGGCAAAATGCAAACGCTGTGGCAGAGTTGGCCATTGGAATGGCTATTTTTGGAATAAGAGAGTTGTTCAGCGGAAAACCCGGTGGCGAATTACGAGGTCGTACTTTGGGATTACATGGATTTGGTTTTGTAGCTCGTAATGTTTTTAGAATGGCTCGCGCAATGGGAATGAAAGTTATTGTTTACACTCGTTACAGTAAACATGCTGCGGCTGCAATAGGATTAAAAGTTACCAACTCACTGGAGCAGCTTTACGAGAAAAGCGACGTAATTTCCATTCATGTTCCGGCAAAAGGCGAGCATATTAAATCGGTAAGTTACGAAGTATTAAAACATTTGAAAGACGGTAGTATAATTGTAAATACTGGTCGTAAAGAGGTTATTAATGAACCCGATTTAGTTAAAATAATGGAAGAAAAATCAGGCATAAAATACATCTCCGATTTAACGCCAGATTGTGAAAAAGAGTTTGAGGAGAAATTTCCTGGTCGGTTTTTCTTTACTCCAAAAAAGGCAGGAGCGCAAACAGCTGAAGCAAATTTAAATGCAGGTTTAGCTGCTGCGGAACAGATTGTTGATTTTTTTGAAAAGGGGGATTGTACATACCAGGTAAATAAATGAAAAATAATCTCAATCATTTCTAAATGACATGGAAATTATTTAAACTTTAAGTTGACAAAATAACTATTTTTAACAAATTAATCGAGGTGCATGGAAATGAAATTTGATATCAATTTTGCTTAATTTTACATTTCATAAATTTTTATCTACCGATTCACTTACATAATCAATAATATAGAAACATGGCAATAATAAAACCATTTAAAGGACTCAGACCACCAGCAGAAGTAGTTGAAGAACTAGCTTGTTTACCTTACGATGTGATGAATTCTGACGAAGCGGCTCAAATGGCAAGCGGAAAAGAAAAAACGTTGCTGAGAATTACAAAAGCAGAAATTGAATGTCCCGATGTGGATGATATTCATTCGGAAGTTATTTATGAAAAAGCAGTCAATAATTTTAAAGCTTTTCAAGATAAAAAATGGTTGGTTCAAGACCAGCAGCCAAAGTATTATATTTATGCGCAAACAATGAACGGTCGCACACAGTATGGAATTGTGGGTGCTGCTGCCTGTGCCGATTACGAAAACGGCATCATAAAAAAACACGAACTCACCCGCCCTGAAAAAGAGGACGACCGGATGGTTTTGACGCGTTATTTGAATGCCAACATCGAACCCGTATTCTTTGCTTACAAAGCTGTTTCAGAAATAGATAAAATTGTAGAAACAATTGTAAAAGAAAATAAAGCGGATTATGATTTTACTGCTGAAGATGGTTTCGGACATCACTTTTGGACAATAAACGATGAAGCTACCAACAAAAGAATCGAGCAACTTTTCGTTGAAAAAGTGCCCTTTACTTATGTTGCAGACGGACATCACCGAACAGCGGCTGCAGCAAGAATTGGCGTTGAAAAAACAACTCAAAACCCAAATCATACGGGAAACGAGGAATATAATTTTTTTATGGCGGTTCATTTTCCTGATAATCAGTTACAGATTATTGATTATAACCGAACGGTTACCGATTTAAATGGTTTGTCCGATATTGATTTCCTGGCGGAATTATCTAAAGGTTTCGATGTGGAAAATATGGGAACTGATATTTATAAACCAGCAAGTTTGCACGAATTCAGTTTGTATCTCGCAGAAAGTTGGTATAAACTTACGGCTAAAGAAGGGACTTTCGATGACTCTGACCCAATTGGAGTATTGGATGTAACCATTTTGTCGAAACATATTTTAGAGCCAATTTTAGATATTAAAGATTTGCGGACTTCAACCCGAATCGATTTTGTTGGAGGAATCAGAGGATTGGGAGAATTGAAAACCCGGGTTGATTCGGGAAAAATGAAAGCTGCCTTTGCCCTGTATCCGGTTTCGATGCAACAACTTATTAATATTGCCGACAGCGGAAATATTATGCCACCAAAAACAACCTGGTTCGAACCTAAATTGCGCTCCGGATTAGTGATTCATAAATTAGATTAGAATTTCAAATACACTATAAAAGGAATCCCGGGGAATAATCTTCGGGATTTTTTATTCATGGTGCGACTCGAAATCACGCCTTAAACATAAGTTGCAACCGTACCAACTAATACTACGTTTATATTCTGCAAAAAAATCAATAATAAATTAAGGCTTGATTCTCTCATTTTTTCTAACTTCATCATCTTAATAATTGGAATATGGATATCGAGAATATTACTCTGACTAAGGTATATAAAAAGAATAAAACAGATCGCGACATTTTTCAGGAATTGATGCCCACAAAGGTTAAAGAGGTTTTGTTGGTGGCAACTTTGTACGATTCGTACTCCATTGTTCGCGAAGGTCAATTTAGTGATAAGATTTTTGGAGAATATCTTCAGCTTAATTTGTATGCAGCTCCGCGTTTTACCAGCGTCAATTCAAGGGAAGACGCACTCTTGATGCTAAAACATAAAGATTTTGATATTGTCATTGTAATGGTTGGTGTTGATAAAGACACTCCGGTAGAATCCGCTCGTGAAATTCGTATTGTACGCCCAAAAGTTCCTCTTTTGTTGTTGGTAAACAATAATGCTGATCTACGGTATTTTCAGGTGGAAGGAAGCAAACACGATTTTATAGACCGGATTTTTGTATGGAATGGAAACTCCAATGTTTTCCTCGCAATGATTAAATACATCGAGGACAAAAAAAATGTAGCCCGCGACACTCAAAACGGAAATGTGCGGGTAATTCTTTTGGTTGAAGACAGTATTCAATATTACTCGCGGTATTTACCGATGTTATTTACTACGGTAATGACCCAAACCCAAATATTGGTTAAAGAAGATGCCAAAGATGAATTGGATAAAATTTTAAGGATGCGTGCACGGCCAAAAGTTTTATTGGTAAGTACTTACGAAGAAGCTGTGCAGATTATAAACAGCTATAAAAAATATATGCTTTGTGTAATTTCAGATGTGAAGTTCGAAAAAAATGGAGTTGATGATGAAGACGCAGGAATTGATTTGCTGAAATATGCAGTTAAAACTTTGAAATATCCGATTCCGTTGTTGTTGCAGTCACATGATATTTCGAATGCTGAACGTGCAAAAAGTGTAAATGCCGATTTTATCAATAAAAATTCAGAAAGTTTATCGATGGATATTTTGAATTTTTTGTATCGTCGATTGGGTTTTGGGGATTTTGTGTTTAAAGGGCAAGATGGAAAACCTTTGGGCGAGGCCGAGAACATACAAAAGTTTAAAAAAATGTATAAGGAAATTCCTGAGGATGCATTGGTCTATCACGGCACAAGAAATTCTTTTTCAACCTGGTTGATGGCACGAGGCGAAATAAATATGGCAGAACAGTTGCGTCCGGTAAAAAACGAAGATTTTAATACTCCTCAAGAATTAAGAGATTATTGTCTGGATGTCTTCAAAAATATAAGCTTTGAAAAACGTAAGGGTACAATTGTGAATTTTGATCCGTCCTACGTGAATTCAAATCGTTTTATTGTTCGGCTTGCAAAAGGTTCGCTGGGAGGTAAAGGGCGTGGAATTGCTTTTATTTGTAATTTCATCGAAAACATAAATTTCCATAAACTCATTCCTGGGTTAAATATACGAATCCCGTCAACGGTAATTTTGGGGGCAAACGAATTCGATAAATTTGTAGAAATAAACAACTTGTACGACGATATTTATTCGTTGAACGATTATGAATCAATTCAACAACATTTTTTAGAATCGGAGTTTGATGAAAAGATAAAAAACAGGTTAATGGAATATTTGGGAGAAATGGATAAACCTCTGGCAGTTCGATCATCCGGCTTGTTTGAGGATTCTTTGTTGCAGCCATTTTCTGGTGTTTATGCTACTTATTTAATTCCTAATAATCATTCTGATATTGAAGTTCGCTACCAACAATTGGAAACAGCAGTTAAATTGGTTTATGCCAGCATTTTTACCGAATCGGCTCAAGCCTACTTCGATGCAGTGCAATATAAAATTGAAGAAGAGAAAATGGCAGTGGTTATCCAGGAAGTAATTGGTCATGATTACGGTGGAAGTTACTATCCCAGTGTTTCAGGGGTTGCTCAGTCGTATAATTACTATCCCATTTCGTACATGGAGCCCGAAGACGGTTTCTCGGTTGCTGCTGTTGGTTTGGGAATGTATGTGGTTGGAGGCGAAAATTCTTTTCGGTTTTGTCCGATGTATCCGCACATAAATCCCACTTCGTTAAAAGACCAAATTCGTGATTCACAAAAGCAATTTTATGCCATAGATCTTAAAAAGACTGAATTCGATTTGGTTGCCGATGGAGAGGATGCTGCAATAAAAAAAATCAGAATAAAAGATGCTGAACAAGATGGAACATTGGAACATTCGGTTTCGACATATAGCATTGAAAATGATGACTTAATTCCCGGTATTCAGCAAAAAGGACCACGAGTTGTGGATTTTGCGAACATCTTAAAATACAATCATTTGCCGCTTGCAGAAACGTTACAAATTCTTCTGAAATTGTTTAAGGAGGCAATGGGTTCTCCGGTTGAAATTGAATATGCTATTGATTTGGAAAAGGCGGAAAACGGATTGCCCACCTTTTATTTGTTGCAGATAAAACCCTTGATTCGTATTGAAGAAAAGGTTGAAGTTGACTTGGAAATGGTAGATGAGGATAGAATCTTTCTGTATGCTGAGAATGGAATGGGAAATGGAAAAATGGAAGACATTCGCGATGTGGTTTACATTGATCCTGATAAATTCGATAAGATGAAAACCAAACAGATGGCGAGTGAAATTAAAGAAATGAATAAGGTGTTTGAAGCGAAAGGAAAAGAGTATATTCTAATTGGTCCGGGTAGGTGGGGGTCGCGCGATCCTTATACCGGCATTCCGGTTTTATGGGCGCACATCTCAAAAGCACGTGTTATTGTGGAGATGGGATTACCGGAGTTTTCGTTGGATGGCTCTCTGGGGTCACACTTTTTTCATAACGTAACTTCTATGAATGTGGGGTATTTTTCTGTACCTCATAATTCCCGCACTTCAAAACTTAAAATGGAGGCTTTAAAACAGCAAAAAGTGGTGCACGAAACCCAATTTATTAAACATGTTGAATTTAATGAACCACTTACCGTTTTAATGAATGGCAGGGAACGAAAGGCTTTAATTCATTGTTAGGTGGATGGTTGAAAATTACATCGTCAGCTTAAAACAAATTATTTTAAACTTTTCATCAGAAGAACCGTTTCCTTAATATTCAAATTATATTGAACTTTAAAAAGCTGATAGTTATCATTAATAATTTATATTTGTAATCTAAAGAAAAAAGAAATGTCAGATTTGAAAATAGGCGATAATGCACCTGCTTTTGAAGGTGTAAATCAGAATGGAGATAAAATTAGTTTAACTGATTTTAAAGGTAAAAAACTGATTCTTTATTTTTATCCGAAAGATAATACACCCGGTTGCACCGCCGAGTCGTGCAATTTAAATGACAATTACGAAATGTGGATAGAAAAGGGTTTCGAAGTTGTTGGAGTTAGTCCTGACAATGAAAAATCGCATTTAAAATTTATTGATAAATTTGGATTAAAATTTAATCTGATTGCAGATACTGAGAAAGAAATTTTACAAGCTTATGGAGTGTGGGGAGAAAAAAGTATGTATGGGAAAAAGTACATGGGTGTTTTACGCGCAACTTTTATTATCGATGAAAATGGGGTAATCGAAGAAATTTTCGAAAAAGTTATAACGAAAGATCATACAAATCAAATAATCAAAGCATTAAATATTTAACCTGAACAAAACATGACTAAAGAAGAAAAAACCGAAATGAATAAAGACAAGTTGAAAGCACTTCAGCTTACGATGGATAAAATTGAAAAAAGTTATGGTAAGGGTTCAATAATGCGCTTGGGAGATCGTGCAATTGTTGATGTGCCGGTTATTTCATCGGGTTCCATTGCTTTGGATGTGGCGATGGGTGTAGGTGGTTTTCCCAAAGGAAGAGTAGTCGAAATTTACGGACCTGAATCATCGGGTAAAACAACGCTGGCAATTCATGCCATTGCCGAAGCCCAAAAAGCAGGGGGTATTGCCGCTGTTGTTGATGCAGAACATGCTTTCGACCCCTACTACGCAAAAAGTCTTGGTGTTAATATCGATGAATTGTTAATATCTCAACCTGATAATGGTGAACAGGCATTGGAAATTGTTGATAATTTGATTCGATCCGGAGCATTGGATATTGTTGTAATCGACTCGGTGGCAGCACTAACTCCTAAGGCTGAAATTGAAGGCGAAATGGGTGAGTCGAAAATGGGATTGCAGGCTCGTTTAATGTCACAGGCTTTGCGAAAACTGACCGGGAACATTAGTAAAACTAATACTTGTTGCGTTTTTATTAACCAGTTACGTGAAAAAATCGGAGTTATGTTTGGTAACCCAGAAACCACAACTGGTGGAAATGCGCTAAAATTTTATGCATCGGTACGTTTGGATATTCGAAAAATAGGATTAATTAAAGATGGTGAAGATATTCAGGGAAATCGTGTTCGTGTGAAAGTAGTGAAAAACAAAGTAGCTCCGCCATTCCGTAAGGCTGAATTTGATCTTATTTATGGTCAGGGAATTTCAAAATCGGGCGAGATTGTCGACTTGGGAGTTGAGTATAATATTATCAAAAAAAGCGGCTCATGGTTTAGTTACGGCGAAACCAAACTTGGACAAGGACGTGAAACGGTTCGTAAATTAATTCTTGATAATCTGGAATTATCACAGGAACTTGAAACTAAAATTGTAGAAGCCATTACGGGAAAATCTACATTAGAGTAATAAATATAAATAGACAGAAAGTACTGGGTGAAACGCTTTTGTCGATTCATCCAGTTTTTTTATAAATAGACAGGGTCTGTTGGAAATAAGTTCAATATTCAGGCTCACAAAAATAAAAACACATGAAACGAGCAAGGCAAATATTGGCATACTGTATGATGATTATTCAGCGAGTTACATGTGTTGCCATTAAAAACAAATAATTATAAACACATGAAAGTTCTAAAATTTGGTGGAACTTCGGTAGGTTCTGCTGCAAACATAGAAAAGGTAAAGAAGATTGTTCAAAGTCAAAACGGCGATGTTATAGTTGTTGTATCTGCACTTGGTGGAATAACGGATAAAATTCTGACTGCAGCGCGCAATGCTTCAATGGGAACCGGTAACTTTAATACCGAATTGACCGAAATCAAGATAAAACACGACGATATAATTCTTTCCCTTTTTAATGGTTCGGGTTCTATTAAATACATTGTCGCCGAATTGTTAGATGAGTTGGAACAAATACTAACGGGAATTAAACTTGTTGGTGAATTAACTGCTAAAACACTTGATCGAATAGCCGGAATTGGCGAACGAATATCTTCACATATTGTGGCGCAATTTATTGGTGCCGACAGAAAGGACTCCTCTGAGTTTATCCGAACCGATAGCAATTTCGGAAAAGCAGCAGTCGATTTTAAGGAAACCAATAAAAATATAAAAGCGATTTTTAGTGGGTTTAATGGTGTTGCAGTGGTTCCCGGATTTATTTCTAAAAATGCAAAAGGTGAATTTACAACTATCGGTCGAGGTGGTTCCGATTATACTGCTGCAATTATTTCAGCCGCTTTAGATGTTGAAATCTTAGAAATATGGACAGATGTTAATGGTTTTATGACTGCCGATCCGAGAGTGATAAGTAAAGCTTATACCATTCCGGAATTAACCTACTCCGAGGCAATGGAGTTGTCGCATTTTGGGGCGAAAGTAATTTACCCGCCAACCATTTTGCCGGTTTATCAAAAAGGGATTCCAGTTCAAATTAAAAATACATTCGAACCCGAAAATCCGGGGACATTAATTTCCAGTAGTCTGGAAAACGGGAAAGAGCATCCAATTAAAGGAATTTCATCCATCTCGGGAATTACCTTGGTTACACTTCAGGGAATCGGAATGGTTGGGGTTACCGGTATTTCGATGCGTTTGTTTTCAGCACTGGCTGGAAAAAATGTGAACGTAATTTTGATTTCGCAGGCCTCCTCCGAAAATTCAATAAGTGTTGCCATAGACGAATATGCAGTTGATTTGGCTGAAAATGCCATTCGCAATGAATTTGAAAAAGAAATTCTGACCGGGCAGATTAATAAAATTGAAATGGAGAACAATCTTTCGATTGTTGCCATTGTGGGTCAAAACATGAAACATACAACTGGAATTGCCGGTAAATTATTTTCGACCATGGGAAGAAGTGGAGTGAATATAATTGCAATTGCACAGGGTGCTTCCGAACTTAATATTTCGTGGGTAGTAAAAAATGAGGAGCTTCGTAAAACATTAAATACTGTTCATGAATCATTTTTCCTTTCCGAAAATATTGAATTGAATGTGTTTCTTATGGGAATTGGAACCGTCGGTAGTAATTTACTTCAACAATTACAAACGCAGCAAGAAAAGTTGCTTAAAGAGAAACACCTCAAAATAAAATTAACCGGGATTGCCAATTCCAGAAAAATG
Source organism: uncultured Maribellus sp. (assembly GCA_964476535.1). Taxonomy (GTDB): domain Bacteria; phylum Bacteroidota; class Bacteroidia; order Bacteroidales; family Prolixibacteraceae; genus Draconibacterium. The sequence goes on along the minus strand of CAYZBC010000047.1, from coordinate 9,286 downwards.
GTTTTTAAACGCGATGGAATTGATATCTCCACATTTATGGAAAGCCTTGAAAAATCGGATAAAATATCTACGTTGCAAGGATTTGCTGACGAAGTAAAAGCGATGAATATTTATAATTCGGTTTTTGTAGATTGTACTGCTTCAGATGAGGTGGCCACACTTTACAAAGAAATTCTTAGTTCGAATATATCAATTGTAACTGCTAATAAAGTGGCTGCCTCTTCCAATTATGAAAATTATTCTGAAATAAAGAAAATTGCAAAACGAAAAGGAGTCAAATTTTTATTTGAAACCAATGTTGGAGCTGGTTTGCCAATTATAAATACCTTAAATGATTTGGTGAATTCAGGTGATAAAATACTGAAGATTGAAGCTGTTTTATCGGGAACTCTAAATTTTATATTCAATACAATATCAGAAAGAATTCCATTGAGCCAAACAATAATAATGGCAAAAGAAGAAGGGTATTCCGAACCCGATCCACGTATCGATTTAAGTGGTGTTGATGTGGCACGGAAAATTCTGATTCTGGCACGGGAGTCGGGTTATCCGATTGAGATGGATGAAATTAAAATAAACAAATTTGTGCCCGATACCTTTTTTGAAGGTTCGTTGGATAAATTTTGGAATACTATTTCTGAACTGGATGCAGAGTTTGAGCAAAATCGTATTCGTCTGGAAAGTGGAAATAAAAAATGGCGTTTTGTGGCAAAATTTGAAAATGGAAATGCTGAAGTGGGTTTACAGGAAGTCGATTCCAAACACCCGTTTTACGATTTGGAAGGAAGCAACAATTTGGTGATGTACACCACCGAGCGCTACCACGAATTTCCGATGTTAATTAAAGGATACGGGGCAGGTGCTTCGGTTACTGCAGCTGGCGTTTTTGCCGATTTAATTAAGGTTTCGAATATTTAAGATTTAATTTGAATGAAACGAGTATGGCAAATATTGGCGCACAGAAGGATGATTATTCAATGAGTTACATGTGTCGCCGTTAAAACCAAACAATAATAAACACATGAAATACATTATTATACTTGGAGATGGAATGTCGGATGAGCCACTGGCTGATTTTGGAGGAAAAACTCCATTGCAGATGGCTAAAACTTCACACATAGATTGGTTGGCAAAAAATGGTAAATCGGGGCTTTTTATTACCGTGCCTGAAACCATGCCCCCTGGAAGTGAAATAGCAAATATGGCTGTTTTAGGGTACGACGTTGAGGAAGTTTATGAGGGTAGGGGAGTGCTGGAAGCCGCAAGTATGGGGGTTGAAATTCAGCCGGGCGATTTAGCACTTCGTTGCAATTTACTAACCATCGAGAATGATTTTTTAAAAAATCATTCTGCAGGTCATATTAGAAACGAGCAGGCAACCGAACTTATTAAATATTTGAATAAAGAGCTAGGAAGTGAGCGTGTAACGTTTTACCCAGGTGTTTCTTATCGGCATTTATTAGTCATAAAAAATGGGGTGAAAGAGATGCAATGTACTCCACCACACGATGTTCCGGGAACGCCTTTTCAAAAAGTGCTGGTAACATCGAAAACAAAGGAAGCACAGGAAACTACTGATTTGTTGAACGATTTGATTTTGAAGTCACAGGAATTGCTTGAAAATCATCCGGTAAATATAAAACGCAAAGCAGATGGTCAGGAACCCGCAAATAGTATTTGGCCGTGGTCGCCAGGTTACAAACCTGCAATGTCAACTTTAAAAGAAATGTTTGGAATTGAAAAATCTGCCGTGATTTCTGCAGTCGATTTAATTCATGGTATTGGTGTTTATGCCGGAATGGAAGTAATTCATGTTGAAGGTGCCACAGGTTTGTACGACACAAATTATGAGGGTAAAGCAAAAGCAGCCATTGATGCATTAAAAATGAACGATTTTGTTTACTTACACATAGAAGCAAGCGATGAAGCTGGTCATGAAGGCGATGTGAAACTCAAAACTAAAACCATAGAATACCTGGATGAAAGGGTGGTAAAATATATTTTAAAGGAAACTCAAAAAATGGACGAAGAAATTGCAATTGCTATTTTGCCTGACCATCCAACACCATGCGCGTTAAAAACACACACACGCAAGCCTGTGCCATTCATAATTTACAAACCCGGAAATCAACCCGATGAAGTGGAAGTTTATGATGAGTTTAGCGTTGGAAAAGGGGCGTTTGGAATTTTAAAAGGAGACGAATTTATAAAGACCTTCCTGGGCAAATAGTTGTGAGATTAATCGGATAATTATGATATTTGTCATGATTTGTTATGTGTATCTTAACCTTTTCCTTTTCAATTTAAAAGAGAGAATTTAACGAATACATCTTTTTACTTTTGACCCACTAATAAGTGCTAATTACGTTGTCCTAAAATACATGAAATATTACAGTACAAATAGAAATACACCTGAAGTCTCTTTAAAAGAGGCTGTTGTACAGGGTTTAGCTTCAGATAATGGTTTGTTTATGCCCGATCACATCAATAAATTTGAGACTTCGTTTTTCGAGAATATTCAAAAATTATCTTTTCAGGAAATTGCATTTGAAGTGGCAAATAAGTTTTTTGGAGATGACATCCCTAAGAATAAATTGAAAGAGATTGTTTTTGACACTTTACAATTCGATTGTCCTGTTGTAAAAGTAAGCGATTCAATTTATTCGCTTGAACTATTCCACGGTCCAACCTTGGCTTTTAAAGATGTTGGTGCACGTTTTATGGCACGTTTACTCAATTATTTCTTGGGTGAAAAAGAAAATTCAGTTAACGTTTTGGTTGCAACATCGGGAGATACTGGAAGTGCGGTTGCCAATGGATTTCTAGGAGTTGAAGGAATACATGTTATTGTCCTTTATCCAAAGGGAAAGGTGAGTAAAATTCAGGAATCGCAATTTACCACGTTGGGTAAAAATATAACTGCATTAGAAATAAAAGGTACTTTCGACGATTGCCAACGTTTGGTGAAAATGGCTTTTTTAGATAAAGAATTAAATGAAAAGCTTGTATTGACTTCTGCAAATTCAATTAATGTAGCCCGTTTTCTTCCGCAGGCATTTTACTATTTTAATGCGTATGCCAGATTAAAAGAGCAGGGAATATTAGAAAATAAAGAGTTCATCGTATCAGTTCCCAGCGGGAATTTGGGAAACATTACTGCCGGACTTTTTGCCCGGGAGATGGGATTGCCAGTCAAGCAGTTTCTCGCTGCAAATAATTCAAATAGTGTTGTTTTCGAATATCTGGAAACAGGTATATACAAACCACGTCAATCTGTAGAAACCATTGCAAATGCAATGGATGTTGGAGAACCAAGTAATTTTGTACGAATTCTCGATTTATACAATCATTCGCATAAAACCATTTCGAAAATAATTAATGGTTATCGTTATTCCGACTTAGAAATAAAGGAGATTGTAAAAAAGGTTTATTTGGAAAACGGTTATTTGTGCGATCCGCATGGTGCTTGTGGTTTTGAATCTTTAAATGAATTTTTGCATGGAAATCAGGTTGGCTTGTTTTTAGAAACGGCACATCCTGCAAAATTTATAGAAACTGTTGAAGGAATTATTGGAGATGGCAAAGTTCAATTGCCATTTAAGTTGGCCGAATTTCTGAAAGGTGAAAAGAAAAGTATTGTGCTCGAAAACGATTTTCAGTTCTTCAAAACGCATTTATTGGAGAATGCCAAATATTTTTTTTAAAAATATAGAACTGTTTAATGAAATTTACGTTATAATAAAAGAGTAATTAGTATAATTTATTTGAATATTAATTACTATATTTTTTAGATCACAAACAAATTAATAAATTAGACCCTTGAAAATTAGAATACTAACAAGATAAACTTATGAGACAGCTAAAAATATCAAAGCAAGTAACTAATCGGGACACTTTGTCGCTCGATAAGTACTTGCACGAAATTGGCAAGGTTGAGCTGCTGTCTGCCGAGCATGAAGTTGAATTAGCCAAACGAATAAAAAAAGGTGATAGTATAGCTCTTGAAACTCTCATAAAAGCAAATCTTCGTTTCGTAGTCTCCGTTGCTAAACAGTATCAAAACCAGGGACTTAGTTTGCCTGATTTAATAAATGAAGGAAACCTGGGACTTATAAAATCTGCCGAACGTTTTGATGAAACTCGCGGATTTAAGTTCATCTCTTATGCGGTGTGGTGGATTCGGCAATCTATTCTTCAGGCATTGGCAGAACAAGCCCGAATTGTTCGCTTACCGCTTAATAAAATTGGTTCACTTAATAAAATACACAAAGCTTTTAATAAGCTGGAACAGGAGTTTCAGCGTGAACCTACAACTGACGAAGTGGCTTTTCTAATGGAATCCAAACCCGAATTGGTCGAAGATTCGTTAAATTTTGCCAGTACTCATGTTTCTATGGATGCACCTTTGAGAGAGGAAGAAGCAAATAACATGTACGATGTAATGCTAAATGATGACTCACCAAAGCCGGATGCTAATTTAATGGACAGTTCATTACGTTTAGAGATTGAGAGGTCGTTAGGAACTTTGGGAGATAGAGAAGCTGAAATTTTACGATATTATTTTGGTTTGAATGGATGTCAGGAAATTACTTTGGAAGAAATTGGAGATGAGTTTGGATTAACTCGCGAAAGAGTTCGTCAAATTAAAGAAAAGGCTATTAAAAAACTTAAAAATCAATACCGAAATAGATTATTAAAATCGTACCTCGGTAAATAATAAAAGAAATTAAATGAAACGATTGATTGCGCCATCTATTTTATCGGCAGATTTTAATAATCTGGGAAAAGATATTCAAATGATTAACCAAAGTGAAGCTGATTATATTCATTTTGATGTGATGGACGGTGTTTTTGTCCCCAATATTTCATTCGGAATTCCGGTAATTGAACATGTAAACAAAATAGCCACAAAACCTCTCGATGTTCATTTAATGATAGTTGACCCCGATAAATTTATAGAACCATTTGTAAAAGCCGGTGCAACCATATTAACTGTTCATTACGAAGCATGTCCGCATTTGCACCGCACTATTCAGTTAATAAAAAGTTATGGGGCAAAAGCGAGTGTTTGTTTAAATCCACACACTCCAATTTCTGTTTTGGAGGATATTATTTCCGATTTAGATATGGTTTTACTAATGTCGGTCAATCCGGGCTTTGGGGGGCAGGCTTTTATCGGGAACACCTACAATAAGGTGAAACGATTAAAAGAATTAATTGAAAAGAAAAATCCGAAATGTTTAATAGAAGTGGATGGTGGCGTAAATAACGAGAATGGAAAACAGCTTTTTAATGCTGGCGCAGACGTTTTAGTTGCAGGAAGTTTTGTGTTTAACTCCGAAAATCCTTCGGATACAATTGCCAAATTAAAGCTGGTCTGATTTTATTTCAACCTTATTACATAAATCTATATTTCTTTGAGTTATCGGCGGAACTGCATCGCGTAACATACATTCCGCAGAACAACTGGAGCATTCGTGCTGTCTTGAAAAAGTGTCTTTTTTGAAATTTATTCTGCGATTTTTTTTAATGCTCAGTCTTTTTGCAATTTTTAAAATAGCAAGAGTTACTGCCGAACCTATAATTATGTATGTAATTATTTCTTGTAGCATCGCTAAATTAATAAGTTTCCAATATTATATACTATAAATGCAGCAATCCACGCCAATCCCGTGGTATATAAAACGGAAAATGCTGCCCATTTCCAAGATCCCGATTCATTTTTTATGGCGGCTACTACTCCAATACAAGGGAAATAAATAAGTATAAAAATTAAGAATGCCAATGCTGATGGGGTTGTAAATACCTTTTGCCCTATTTTTTCGCCTTTTTTATGTAATTCGTTTTGTAGTTTATTCTGTAAATTAACAGTGCTTTCGTCGTCGGAAGCTTGATAAAGAACTCCCATTGTGCTGATAATAATTTCTTTTGCAGGTAAACCTGCAACGAGGGCAATAGTCATTTTCCAATCGAAACCTAACGGGCGCATTACCGGTTCAATTGTTTTCCCTATTTTCCCTATGTAAGAATTCATTAATCGATCCGATTCCTGCTGATGGTATAAATTAATAACCTGACTTTCTTTTTCTGTAGTACTTATATCAGAATTTAATTGAAGAGTTTCAATCTTCGACTGAAAATTTTTTGTGTTTTCTGTTTCACGCGGAAAGTATTCCAATGCCCAAATAATAACTACACCAATTAGTATAATAGTACCAATCTTTTTAATATAGTGTTGCGTTTTATCCCACATGTGATACAGAATATTTCTAATCGTGGGTAAACGATAAGTTGGTAGCTCCATTACAAATGGAGTCTCTTTATTTTTGAAAATGGTTTTATTTAGAATTTGAGCTGTAATAAAAGCAAAAATAATACCAACAGCATAAAGTCCAATTAGATACAATGGTTGGTATTTGTCAAAAAAAGCAGATATTATTAGAATGTAAACAGGTAGTCGTGCACTGCACGACATGAACGGAATAATTAGCATTGTTAAAATTCGGTCGCCTCTGTTTCGCATTGAGCGGGTGGCTAGAATTGCCGGAACATTGCATCCGAATCCCATAATCATTGGTATAAACGAACGCCCGTGTAATCCAAAGCGGTGCATTATCTTGTCCATAATAAAAGCCGCTCGAGCCATATACCCTGAACCCTCAAGCAAAGAAATAAAAAGGAACAGAACTAAAATATTTGGAAGAAAAACCAAAACACTTCCAGCGCCGTTAATAATTCCATTCACCAACAAATCTTTTAACATGCCTTCTGGCATAATTCCCGAAACAAAATTTCCCAAAGCAGCAACTCCAAAGTCGATCCATTTCATCGGATATGCACCCAATGTAAATGTCGAGTAGAACATTAAAAAAAGAATGGCTGTAAAAAGTGGAAATCCCAGATATTTATGTGTAAGAATATTATCGATTTTCTCAGACCTTGTTTTTTTAGCTGGACTCGGATTTTTAAATGTCTCTTTTAAAGCGCCTGTAATAAAGCCATATTTTGCGTTTGTAATAATGCTTTCACTGTCTTCGTTTTCAAGCAATTCAATTTTGTGAATTTCTTTTTTTGTGTTTTTTTGAATCTCAACATAATTTGAATAATGAGAGAGCAGGTTATTTACCTGCTCGTCTTTCTCAAGTACTTTTATTGCTAAAAACCGGGAAGATATTTTGTCTGTAATTGGTTTGTTTTCCTTAATTTTTTGCCTGACAATTTCAATTGAATCTTCCAGATCTTTTCCGTAGTTTATATGTATGTGCCGCGATAATTTCTCTTTTCCTTCAAAAACATCGATTACCTTATCAATGAGTTTTTCCAAGCCAATTCCCTTCGAACTTATGGTTGGAATGAATGGAATTCCAAGTAATTTTGCCAATTCATCTTTATTGAATTGGAGTTTTTTTCGTTCCAGTTCATCAAACATGTTTAACGCAACAACAATGCGTAAATCCATGTCGATTAGTTGAGTAGTAAGAAACAGGTTTCGTTCTAGATTAGTAGCATCCAGTACATTTATTATTATGTCTGGTGTTTGTTCATAAATAAATTTCCGAACAAATATTTCTTCTTTCGAATAAGCGGTTAAGCTGTATGTTCCTGGTAAATCATAAAAATTAAATGTAAATCCTTTTGTATTGAAAGTGGCCTTCTTAATATCAACGGTAACACCGGCGTAATTACCAACCTTTTCTTTGGATCCAGAAATAAAATTAAAAAGGGTTGTTTTCCCGCTGTTGGGGTTTCCAACTAAGGCAATATTAATAATTTTTGTTCTTTCCGACTGATTTATTAGATCTCTTTTTTGATCAATAACACCTTCGTAATTTCTATTCTCTGCTTCAATGAATTCAAGAACAGGAATAACTTCGATGAGGTCTGCTTCCGATTCTCTTAAAGAAATATTGTAATTGAGAATTTTCAATTCAAAAGGGCCATTGAAGGGGGCGTTTTTTATCATGGTAACTTCTTTACCCTTAATAAATCCCATTTCAGAAATTCTTTTCCGAAACGAACCGTATCCCAACACCTTTGTTATTACTACTGTATCGCTATGTTTTACCTCACTTAATTTCACTTCGCCCCTGCCTCTGCCTTTTATTTAATTTAAATAAAAATAAGAGCACAAATATATAACATTTCCTCTCAATTAAAATAAATTACAAATCTTCTTTGCTTATAAGAACAAGTAATTATTTTTGTTCGATTAAATGGGGTTATGAAAGAGGAGGAATTTTATCAAAACATTAAAAAAGCACTTGCGAACCTACCAGAAAACTATAGTATTTTGGAAGAGCGGATTGAGATTGAAGTGCAAATGGAATATTTCGAATTTTCTAAAGCAATTCGGGAAAAGAATATTTCGGCAGAGTGTTTTGAAAATCGGGAGCAGTTATTGGATATACAGGTAGGTATTCAGCGGAAAAAGGAAATATTATCGGCAATTGCAACCGTTGACGATGTAAAAGCATATCGGGCAATTGAAACCTTTGTAAAAGATAATAAGGGGGATTTAAAACAATGGGCTGTTTTGGCAATGCAAGAAAGTCGCATGCTGATACAAAGCTCACTTTTAGATGAACAACAAGTTTTTATTTCTACCGGTTTGGGAGGAAAAGGGAAGAAGTTACGCTATTATGTCGTTTTCATAAATAATTTACAAACTGAAATATTAAATAGTACGCAGCAAAAGTTATTGCGGGAAGAGCTTATTTATGAATTAAAGGGTAACCAGGGTGAATTTGAATCCATGGATTTTATGGAAGGTTTTTCAACTGCATTAATAATGTTGCCACTTCATTCCGATATAAAAAAAGTGTTTCAAAATGTGGTTGATGAATGTAATCAATATGGTAATTTTTTGAATGAGGATATGATTGTAACCAATGTAAAAGTTATGTCGAGGGGCGAAATTTTACAGTTATTGCATCAAAAGAAGAGTCAGGCTTTTGATGAGTTGGAAGAAGATTAAAGAATTATTGTTTGTGGTTTTGAACGTTTTAAAAAGAAGATGATGTAAAACTAAGTCAAAATTAAAGCGGCTGAAATTGCAGTAAAAGCGCATTTTGAGGGGTCTGAAAGTTTGGAAGAATTCCAATTTTAATGCGATTCGTAACAACAAAATGGGAAAGTAGAGTTAAAGTTGATTTTTTTGAGGGATTTTATTAAAAAGTATTTATATTTGCACCGCTTAAAAAGCAAAAAGCACTGGACCTGTAGCATAATGGATAGTGCCCCTGATTACGGATCAGGAGGTTGGGGGTTCGAGTCCCTCCAGGTTCAC
>CAYZBC010000046.1:0-23136 GCA_964476535.1 uncultured Maribellus sp. | reverse complement strand
CAAGGTTACGTGGCATTGCCCCTGTTGATTTCCACGGCATTTGCCAGGGAACTACACCAGCTTCGAGGCGCTGGATAATCAGGTTAGTAACCATTTGGTAGATGTCGAATTTCTTTGTTTTCATGGCTCAGTTGTTTACGATGATTAATTTTCCGTTTTCGACTCTCACATGAACCATGTTGTTGGGTTCGAAACCGGCTTCTTGCAGCCATTTACCCGAAAGGATAAGTTTAGGAACAATGTGTGGAATGCGTTCGTGGCGTTTCTGCCGGTACTCGGGTTGAAGTTTTATAACTCTTGTCATGATTGTTTGCCGCTGCCCTGCGGACTTGTGTAGGTATCTGGCACACCAATTAAATATTGGCATACCACTATTGAGCCGCAGCGGATAAGTGCAAGGGCGAAACCAATTGAGGAAACAGCGCAGAGAGCTTGTATACCCTTGCGCATTCCGGTGGGCGATTAATAACTTTGCCGGGATTTTATTGGAGATAAATTCTAAATCAAATTCAATTTAAACTTTTATCCACTCTCTCCAGGCCTCAAAAATCATGACCATGGCCAGAGTATCTAATTCGCAATACCGCAGCAGTCCTTGAATTAATGAAATTCTTTCTTCTGATGACATATTTGTAAATTGCATTTTCATATACGCCGTCATTGCAGCACCACCATCTGCAAGAAGGTGGTTATCAGTCAGGAAATCTTCAGTTTCTTCAACTCCATCAAACAGATTAGGAAGAAGTTTATACGGATTTATCACCTTCCCTTGTTCATCTTTTTGAATCCAAATCCATCCATCCTCAAAATTCAAACTTTGAATTTCTGAATTTTTGCCGTATATGTTATTACTGTATTTTTCCTGGATATATTCTGACGTTTGTAGTGCTGCCGGAAGAACATTTTTAATTGAATTGGAACCTTGCATCAATGGATCATAATAATACCCCTTAACAAGCGCAAGCATATCAACCATGGACCTTGGCGAATCCCAGGTTTCAACAGAATTGCCAGAGGAAGTTGTAATAGACCTTATAAAAGATTGTAATTCCTCTCGCTCATTGGATCTAATTGTTGAATCATTCAAAAGTTGAACATGGATTTGGTTGAGAACTGTGTTTTCATGCGCTGCATAACGAAAAATAGTTCCCTGATCATTTTCCAATTCTTTTTTAAGTGCCCTTAAAAAATTGTAATTTGGAAACTCGCCTTGATTAGTAGAAATATATTGTCCAACATGATTGACGTTTCCTTTTTCATCCATAATGTGATGTGAAAACTGAAAAGCAATTTGTTCGTAAGGCCGTCTGTTTTTATGAAAAGGAATAGCAACCATTGACGTTTCAAAATCGATGAAGTGTAAAGGGTAGTTAAAGGTGTCGAAAACTTCTGCTAATCCTTCTTTATCAAGATATTTTGAGTGGTCATTTGCAGTAAATTTCTGCACCTGCAACCACTGTCTATCGGTTGAACTTAAAATTCCAATCCCCTCAGAACCTCCTAAATCTTCAGGAACAAGCTGATGCATAAAAAATTTGCTTTCTTCGAAAAATCTTGATTTTCTTCTGGTTCCCCAGATTTCCATTACACTTGGAATTTGAAAATGGGATTCATTCCAGCCCAATTTCCTTTTGATGCATTCTTTAAAACCGGATTTGAATCCCTGCAATTCTTCTTCAGGAGTACAGTAAAATTCGCAATTCCAGCAATATGGCGCAACAGAGCTATCGATTCGAGTATCTTCCGAATAATTTAATGCATAATCCCAAATTCGTTTTTGAAATGATTTTTCAGGAAGATTTTTACGATCAGTTCCATTCCAGATTCTGGATACAAGGTTATCAACGTTTATTGATATTAGAATTTTATTCCCTAAGGCACTTAAACTTGTATCTCCAATAACATTTACGCTTGTTCTTCCCTCCGAATTTTTAACCAGCTGAAACTTCTGATTTAATCCATCCACCGATGTTTGAGTGGTTTTATCAACCAGTATTAAATAAGAAAATACCTGATATTGTGGAAAAGCTCTGGTTATAACGTACTTCTGAAATGCAACATCGTCAACATAAGGTTGCCAACCAGGAATGGTAAGTCCGCTATTATTGAGGAACCCGGATTCATCGTCGAAATCGCATGATTTAGCTTTTACCTCATACAAGTATAGTTTGTTGCCATTCTTTACGAGGACATCAGCCCGAATAAACAGATTTTCAAATCGAATTGCTGCCTCATAAACAATAGTATGTTCCCTGCTCAACAATTCATTGGTCTGTTCGCATGATTCATTGTAATCCAGAGTAGTAATATCAGTTCCCCCCGGGAAATAATATTTTGCAAGTACTCCAACCTGAAATCCACCTTCTGCTAATGCTACTAAAAAAGGATCTTCACTTTTTTTGTCCGGATATTCCTCCTTCCGGGTATAAAAGAGTTTTACCGGACATTCTTCAGCCAGTTTGTAACGTGATTTGGTTAGATAGCGCATAGTTAGAGCATTTAAAAAAAATTGAATTAATACTTTACAAATCCATCCCTGCTCCATTTACTTTAAGCCATTCTATATGTTTCTGATAGTTGGGCATAACTTTATCAACCTCGTTCCAAAAGGCTGTCGTGTGGTTGGTATGAATTAAATGCACCAACTCATGCACCACAATGTAATTTAACACATCAATTGGAGCCATGCCACATTTCCAATGGAAGTTCACATTACCTTTACTGCTGCATGAAGCCCATCTATTCTGAAGCTCCATTACTTTTATTTCATTTGGTATTACACCAAGTTGATTTTTGTACCTTTCAAGAATAGGTTGAAGCTTCTCGTTTAATTTTTCCTTGTAAAAATCAATAAAAAGTTCTTTGGCTTTATCCTTTAAATGTTTTGAAAGCAACAACTTACCATTTCTGAAAATTAATTTCGGAATATCTTCATCAACGAAGTTTAACCTATAATTTCTTCCCAAATATAAAAACGACTGACCGTTAACGTATTCCCGGATTATTCGTTTTTCATTTAACTGTGTCCATTCAGCAAGGTTTTTATGAATCTGGTATTCTTTGCTCTTAAGAACCTGTTCTATATCGTCTTCTGTCAAGTTTTCAGGTACTCTGGCAGAAACAGAACCATCCCGTTCAATAAAAATACTGACCGTTTTACGTTTACTTCTTACTATTACTATGTCAATTTCTGAAACAATCATTTCTCTCCTGTTAATTCCTGATGTCTTTTCCGTGCAAGATTTATTACCTCTACACTTATTTTTTCGTGTTTCTCCGAAATGGCACTAATGCTACAAAAGTCTAATATATCATCAAGCTCCCCATGTAGTTTTCTTATTTCAGAATCTCGGTCTTTCCAGAAGTTTGGTTTACTAATGGCATCCTTCAATAGTTCTACTATATCAATTGCTAAAGTTTTAATTACTTCTTTAACTTCAAACGAAATCTTATTATCTCCAAAAGCGTTGAATACTATAATGTCGTAAAATGGAAGTTGCTGTATTGTCAATCCGGTTTCTTTCGCTTCATCTTCCCGTCCTTTCGACAAGTCTTCCCGCATTCGATTAAACTCGTCAACTATTTGTTCCCAATTGCCTTTATAGCGTTCCAATATCTCCTCCATACGCTTTAGGAATCGCTTGTACAATGCAGGGTCTTTTTCCATATTTACTTTGATGTGCCTACGAATAGCATGTTCCATCTCTGAAGCTTTGGATTTTGAGTTCCGTCCAAACTTATCAACCTCTTTCGGAAAATCTTTCGATAATAAATTTACCGGAGCAATTTTACTATCAATACCCAATGTTTGAAGATGCTTGTCAATCATTTTTCGGATTTTGGGTTTTGCCCATTTTAAATCCAGAGTAGCATCTTTATACCTGTTTCTTATTCTAACCAATAAGTAACCAAACCGTTTTGCAGGAATGTAATACTCTTTAGCTGCTTCGGTGTTAAACAGCAAGTCTAAACTATCAAAGAACGCTTTCAAGTAGGTATCAAATTGCGCTCTAAACGGAATGTCACTTGCCAACTCAATACAACGTTCTGCCAGATTAAATTCTTCGTCTTTATCCGACATCTTTTGTTCTGCAAAGGCTTTAAAATCTTTAATCCCCCGGTCTTCAAACAATTGAATCATTCGATTATAGCGAGCCTCAAGAACAGGTATTTCTTTATTAATGTCCCTAAAATATTCTAATAGCTCTTTAATATCTTCCTCATCTTCAGCCCCCCAAATATTTAAAGCATCTTTCAGGTGATTTGAAACCCCGTAGTAATCAACCAGAATCCCATGTTTCTTTTCCCCTTTCGTACGATTTACACGTGCAATAGCTTGTAGCAGGTCATGTTCTTTTATGTTTTTATCCATATACATTACCTGTGCAATAGGAGCATCAAAACCTGTCAACAATCGATCGCAAACACAGAGAAATGCCACGCCCGTTTCTGGCTTTAAAAAATTGCCGTTTTCATCCACCGAAAAATCAAAGTCTTTTTTGAAATTCTCAACAGCATTCAATTCTTTGGCTTTTTTTCGGGCTGCACTTATAAACGCTTCTTCGTTATTGTCTTGTTTAGTAACAACCGTACAGGCTTCAATAAATTCTATTTGCTTTATAAGTTCTTCATCCGGTTTCGGTTGACTTCGTTCAAACTCTAATCGCTGCTTAATTGAGTCGAGTATAAGGTATTGGTAGCGAGCTGCCGCTAATATAGAGCTTGCAACCACCATAGCTTTGTATCCGTTCGGAAGTATCTCATTGATGTAATGATTCACTAAATCAGTAGCAATTTTTCGCAACCTGTCCATGTTTTCAAGGTAGGCTTGCATGGTGCCATAACGTCTTTGTATCTCTTCACGTTCCCCTTTGGTCCGTTCCTTAAACTCATCCTCAAATTCTCGGTCAAAAGCATCTTTGTCAGTAATGGAATCATGACTTGTTTTTCCAATGTAAACAATATCTAAAGTTGCTCTGTCGTCAACAGATTGACGAATTTTATAGGTATCAATAAATTCTCCAGTTCCACCAAAACGTTCGTGTGTTTTTTGTTTGTGCCTATCGGTAAGTAATGGAGTACCGGTAAAAGCAATTTTTGCAGCATTTGGAAATCCTGTAAATAAATTGTCTCCCATTTCGCCACCTTGCGTTCGGTGGGCTTCATCGATAAGAATAACTATTCTATCTGAATTATTTACTATATCAAAAGGTTTAAATTCGGGAACCTGTCCCTCTTCCACAAAGGCTTTCATTAAGGCTTTAGAATGTTTCAGTTCTTCCTGAACCATTTTGTGAATCATCACCATGTTCAGGTTCGAAGAATCTCCAGAAAGTTTTTTATACAATTGTTTTCTGCTTTCAACAATGTAATCTTTTTTAAACTCATCGGTTAAATAAGCATCTTCTGAAAGTTGTTTTTCTAAATCTTTTCTATCCAAAACCATTATGACTTTGTAGTCTTTTAAATCGGGTTGTGAGCGGAGTTTTCGAATCAGGAAAATCATGGTTAATGACTTTCCTGAGCCTTGTGTGTGCCAGACTACCCCAGAACTCTCTTTCCCTGTTGAGCCATTTCTAAGTCTTCGCAGTATTTTCCCTACAGCTCTGTATTGCTGATAACGACTGATAATTTTTGCAGTAACACCTGTATCAAAAGTTTTATACAGGGTAAAATGCTGCATAATATCCAACAAAATTTGTTTGTTCAGCATACCATGAAGCAGTACTTCCTGTCGCACATCTGGCTCTTTGTGCAAGCCATTGTTCTGGTATCTTATCTTTTCTTCCTCATCGTATTGCGAAATAGTAATGGTACGGTATTCTTCCGGGAAAATATCTTTCCAATTCAGGTAATACTCAAAGTCTCCGGTAATGGTTCCAAAACGTGCTTCTTTACCGTGAGTAGCGATCGAAAACAGATTGTAATGAAACAGTTTCTCTTCACCTTCTTTTATTCCGAAATCATCATCTCTTGTATTTGAATACCGTTGAATCTGGTTTACGCCCTCTGAAATTGGGTCGCTTACATCAACATCTTTGCACTCAACCACGATACAAGGCAGTCCATTGATAAATAATGCGATGTCTGGTATAATGCCCTCGCGCGGACCACCAGGCGTAACTACCCTAAACTGATTAATCGCAATAAAGCTGTTGTTACTCCAATCCTCAAAATCAATGAGCTTAACAAGTACGTTCGTATCTCCGGTAAGCTCGTTCCGTGCTACTGTAGTTTTTGTTTTTCCTATCAACCGTTCTTGTACTTCTTTATTAGCTTCTAAAAGCGAAAGCGCCCCTCTTTCTGTTGATGTGATTTCACGGTGCAAATCGTCCAATTGCTTATCCGTTAGCCATTCAGTGCCATTTACTTTATTTATCTGCCTAACAGAATCTTTAAAAACTTCTTTTAAGGTTAGCTCCCTAAAACTACTTCTGAAACTAATACTTGGGTCTTGTGGAATGCCGAAACCATGTTCAATAATTTCCCAACCTAATGTTTGGAGTTTCTCCAAGAAAGGTTTTTCAACGTTTTTGTATTCAGCCATGAGCTTAGTTTTTGTTCATATTGAGGTACTGTTCAAATGCTTTAATCATATTGTCTTGATGCTGTTGTGCTATATAATCACTCCAAGAGATGTTCTGGTATAGGATGTCCATTTTTAGTGAATCAACTTTGTACGAATTGTTATTTTTAAATCGTTGCCGTTTCTCGTTGAAAGGAAGATTACTGTACTCTGAATTTATACTGCGTGACACAAGAGCTAAATTGCCCAACTTGTTTAACATATTTTCAGACACCCGATTAACATCTGTCTCTTTGGGGTGTTGCGGTGAAATATGTTCTACTGAATTTTTGGCTGTGATACGGAATTTCTTCCAACGCTCGTCTTTTTCACTGGCATAGAGATACCAAAGAATAAACTCTAATTTATAGAACCAATAATGTGAGAAATTAACGCCTGAAGACTCATACAGTTTTCTTAAATCAATATTTGCAACAAGATGATTGTTCATCTCTCTCCATGTCCTTTCAATTAACTTGTCGGAATAAGAAGAAGTAAACAGGCGGTTATCCAACGCTACTAAATAAGCATATAATTCATCTTTTTTATTGCTATTTATAGCTTTCGCAAGAAATGGAGTTAACCAATATTGTGTTGTCATTTCCTGAGAATGATACAACATGCTTTGAAGCAGGGCAAAACCTTCATTCGACTCAGGCTTACGGCGTTGAAGATAGTAATTGCCTTTGCTCTCCTGTTTGTACAAAAAAGAAATTGAATGAATGTCTTCATTTTCTTCGTTTACCCACTTAATAACAAACTTATCAAATGCATAGCGCACTTTCCAAAGCAATTCGATAAAAGCTTTTACCAATTCTTCACCGTTTGCGCAGTCTTCTATTGGTTTAAAAAAATACTTATTGAACTCTTTTAAAAGCTCCTTTTCCTTTATACGCGAAATGTCGTTTTTACCATTTTGAAGATTGAAAATTCGTAAAGTATGTAATAAGAGCATTGGAAAAGAAATGATACTTCTAACATCGTCAGCTTCGTATTCAATTTCGCTGCTATCTTTAATATTTGCTACTTTTTCAGCCTGTAATACATCAATTAGGTTCATGGTACTTGAATCGGAATTATCCGCCGAAATAGCAGACAATATTTCGTTCGGGTCTGATAGTTTTTCTATTCCGCTATTTTCGTAATAATCCTGAATACGTATTCCAGCTTCTTCTTTTAGGTTTTTCTCAATAAAACCATTCATGTACGAGCACGCGTTCCACAAATAACCGTATTTAATCCGGTCGATATGGTTGGTTATTTTAGACAGCAAAGCTGCTTTTAGTATTTCGTGATGCTGTAATTGAACGCCCCTGTTATTTATAACCTCAAATAATTTATTCAAATCCGTTTTAGCGGGTACTTCGGTAAATATCAGCTTTACTTGTTTGTACAAGAACTTGGCAAAGTCGGGAATATCTGCAAATCTATCTTTGAAATATTCGTTTTTTAAACTTTTAATTAATGCAAAAGCATCTTCAATGTTATTGAGTTCGCTTGATATGCTGGAGTGATTGGCATCTTTATTATTCAATACCTCCTTAAAATAGGATGTAGCATGCTCACGTATCGAAAAATTTATACGCAGTACCGACTCTTTTAAGGTTTTGTCGATGATAAATTCCTGCAAATCGTATCCGAAGACAATGCTCAGTAACCACAAAGTAGTAAACCTTTGCTGCCCGTCAATTAAATCAAGTAAATAATCCTCGGGGCAAGCCCACGAGGCATTGAAGAAAATATTTTTGGATCCCGAGGCAAGCCTCGAGGTATTAAACCTTAATGAGAATAAATTAAAAGATTCATTATTTTCATGTTTCACCACAATAACACCTCCTAAATAAAAAATGTCATTTTTGTTGAGCCATGCATCGTACAAATCGGCAAAAAGAACTTTTATCTGGCTTTCTTTCCAAACGTATAAACGCTGGTATATAGGAATATTAAAAAAGAGTTTATCCTCAACTACTTTATCAAGACTTATTAGGTCAGACTTTATATTGCTGTTTAAAGTGTCCATAATCTTCTTTCTTTTACATCCGAAATATTCTTCCTAAAATAAACTAAAACACTTTGCAAATATCTGCCTTGCACTCCGTTGCCCAAATCCTTGAAGTTTTGGTAGTAAACATTATTTATAGCATCGTTATTTTCGAAATACGCCAATACTTCATCTGAAATATAGGCTTGGTCGATAATGTCCAGTAAATTCAAACTGTTGTCTCTAAAGAATTTAATGGTTGCTTGCTTAAACACATATTTCTTTTCCAATCGTATAGCACCAATTGCATAGTCTAACAGGTAAGCAAACTGCACTATTTTCTCGGTGTGAAACTTATCGTAATACATACAAATACACAGGATAAACAACTCCCTTAAATAAAGAGAGGTATGTTTATATACGGCTTTATAAAAGTTCTGGATTTTCTTTACCTCAGGATTTTTATGCGCACTGCCATTAAAAAGCTCATGCACCAGTTCGGCATACTTTTCGGCATATAAAAAAAAGTTTAGTCCTTTAGAAATGGGTTGACGCAACAAAAAAGGAAAATCGGACGACCTGCCTTGAAACACAATGTTTGCACCGTGTAGTTTGTAGCCAATGTCATCTTTTAATTGAAGATGTGTGGCAAGCATATTTTTTCGATTTGGATAAAGAGCGATTCTATCCACACAGTCGGTTGGTATCGTTTTCTTCTGAAATTCCTTCAAAATATAATCCTGATTTTCGAAATAGACTCTTTTCCCACGCCAACTGCGCGAACGCCACAAGAGTGTGTTAAACAATATTTCGATATAGTCGTGCGACCCGGATACACTGTTTTTTAAACTTTCTATTTTCTCCCATTTACGTGCACAAGTATGCTGCAACTCTTCGTAAGAGTTATTTATTTCTCGTAAATGATAGGCTTTTAAAAAATCGGTGGCACTCAATTTAACACCTCTGTTGTTCGATGTTTCAAAAAATGTAAAAGCATCGTCTTCCGATTTGGTTACAATTACCGTAAAACTTAAATTCTGAAAAAGACTTTTAATCAATTTAATAGTATCGAGCGCACCAAAACTATCAATAGCTGCTTTGGCTTTTTGTAAATTCCTTTTCGAAATGGGAGAATTGTAGGTTAAGTTAGATTGCCCACAAAAAGCATTAAAACTGTTTTCGCCATTTAAACAATAGTAGAGTACCAGTAAAGTACTTATGCGTTGCTGCCCGTCGATTATGCTTATGCTGTTTTCGTTGTCCTTTTGGTGAAACAACAATGTTCCCATGTAATACGAAAGTTCGTTGTCGGTTTTGAAAAAATCTGAAAGGTCATTTAATAATTCACGAACTTTTTCTTTCGACCAAACATAAGGGCGTTGATATTCGGGTATTACAATTCGGTAATTGCCAGTTAAAAACAAATCGTTAAAGTTTTTAACCCTAACCTTTAAGGGGGCGGTATCATTAATAATATAACTCATACTTATTTTGTTATATACTTTTCTTCAAACTCTTTAATATTCTCAATTAAGCGATTTTCTTTTACTTTTGATTGAACAAAGGCTACAATATCTTCCCAATGTACATCGAAAAGATGGCTGCGAAATTCTGACTTCAATATCTGCTCTTTTGCTTCGGCAGCACTTTCCTTAATTTTCTTATTCGCTTCGGGGTATAAAAACACCACATATTTATCCTTGCCAACATGAATAAGGTTCCGGATAATCTGGTAGTGCTTAAAAAAGCTTTGCATCTCGGCGTATTCCGGGTTTATGCAACCCAGTTTATGTTTGTATATTTCATTGAACTTTTTTACGTGCGATTGGTCGTTTTTAGCTTTACCAAAGTCGTATTCAGTGTATTTAATCTCGAAGAAAAACTCTTTCCCTGATACGGTTTGAAAGTAGAAATCAAAATTAGTAGCTCGGTTGCCATTTTTTCCATCAATTTCAGATTCCTTTTCAAATTCAGCAGAATGGGAGCTAATCGTTTCGTTTGGAAAATTGAGAAAGTCCGTTATCAGTTCCAGACGATTTTCAACCATAAGTGGATAAAAAAAGTTAATACACATGGCCTGCGATGAGTTCATGTGATGGAAATAGGTGTGCCTTTTTACAGTCATGCTTTGAAAAAAGTTATCACGATATGGTTCAAGAATATTGTATTCGTAATCCTTCCCCCAATTCCAAAATGCATATTCAAGTATTTTATTATCGGTTTTAGGGCGCCAAATACCGTTCTTTGACGTTGGGTACTTGTCCTTTTTATAGGCAGTTAAATGGTCTTTAATGTTTTGTTGGTAGGTCATGGTTGATTTTTGTTTTAGTTGGTTTATTTCGATTGGTTTTACGACTATTTTCTTTTATAGAAATACGATAAATGGTGCACAAATAACTTGCGTTCCTTTGCATAGGCAATTCTTAAATAACCTATTTCATTTCGTGCCATCGATTCTCCAAACGAACCCGGCTTCATCATATCCAGGGCCATAGAATAAGCATCGTACATCTCTTCTATCGATTTGTGATAGCTTCTAATCTTTCCGATAAAAAAGTCTTTCTCAACAAACAAATCATTTTTGAATGTATCTTCCGGTTCTTTTTCCAGCTTATGAATGACCGCCTGAAAATCGGTGATTCCAAAGTTCTTTTTTAGTAGTTTTCCGGTTGCGCTTAGTTGCATGGTTTTTATGGTTATCGTATATTTTTGTATCAAATGGAATATTTATCCATGGCTTTCCTCTTTAAGTATCCAATAGACATAATTGAAAAAACTATCAATTTCAAGAAAGGAATCCATTCCCAGAAAGTCTCTAATCTGCTTTAATTCCTTTACATATTTTTTGTAAGTTTCACCATTGAAGGAGTTTGCATTTGGGTAAGTTTTCCCCAACTCTTCAAGCACTGCTAGTGGGTTTTTATTCAAATTGGCAAACTTTTGAGGTTCAAAACTCATGAGCATCTCTGTAATTATATTCTTGCCTATTCCACTAATTTTGTTTTCCTGAAATTTCCGTTGTACATATTCAACTACCTTCTGGAAAGCGACACCTTCTTCTTTGTCAATATTATTTGATACTTTTTTTGCAATCTTTCTCAGCGTTGTAGGATATTCCAGCGTTTTATAGGTGGTTCGATGAATACTTCCCGAATGCCATAATTTGGGCTTGTATTCCGCATGCCCTACCAATTGACCAAAGAGTTCGTTAATGTGACTTTGACTTAATTGCTTTTCCGATGCAAGTACCAATAAGTTTTCCTTAGCCTGTGCATATTCCTGCTCCCTTTCTTTTGGTTGTACAAAATCATCTGCTTGCAGATATTCCTCGTAATACTCTTGCAGTAGTTCCTGGTCTATTTCGCCTGGCAATACATTACGTCGAAACTTGAATTTCGATGACTGACCTCTATTTTTACTAAAATTCTTAAGTTCCTTTTCATAACGCGTAATCAATGCCAAAACATCATCTTCAAAATATTTACTTTGCAAACCATCTAAATACGTCTTAACATCTTTGTAAAAAGAAGAATGAATATCTGTTTTAATAAGCACAGAAGCCTCATCGCTTAAATTAAATCCAAGTTTCGACATGTTCGCAGAACCTAAAACTAAACGGACTTTTTCTTCGGTTCGGAACATATAGATTTTAGGGTGGAAAATACCAGCTGCCGGAGTGCAGAGCACCAGGTTATTCCCCGTTTTTCTATTTAACGTTTTATATAATTCTTTTAACGCTTTGGGTTCTGTTTCGCCCCATCCTAAACCAACATAGAAATTAGCAATCTTGTTTCTTCCTTTTACAAATTCTTCGAGTTTGTTTTTAAGAATATTAAATCCGCTAAGCCGAAAAAATCCCACAGCAATGTGTATTTCTTCTGCATCTTTGAAAAGTTTCAGAATCTGCTTTTCATGGGAGCTTTCAGTGTTATTAATAAACTTAATGTTTTGCATTATCTCAGGTTCTTTTCTTCAATTTCAACTTTCTATAAATAAATATTTTTTTGTTGCTCATTTACCGTATACTTTCTTCCTCTGTTGTTTTCGTAAACAATCTTAAAACACTCTTTATAAATATTTTCCTGGATAATAGCTTCTCGGCTTCTGTTTTCTTCGATATTTATTGCAGCCCAACTTCCAACCTTTAATTCACTCACAAAGCGTATGCAAGAATTATCAATTTTTTCTCGTAGAATGTTGTTGTGAAATGGCCATGTCCATTCATCAACTTTATCAGGAACTATTTCACTTACTTTGAAATTACATTTTGAAGGAGAAATCTTTAACAAAACAAATTCGTTGCTTGCTCCTTCTTCCATACTATACAATTGTATAGCCATAATGGAATGAAATATTCTTTCATCGTTTATCCGTATCACGGATATACCTTTTTTATTACCAGCATACAGACCTTCTTTTTCAATTCTTGTCTGGTTTTCTTTCGTGGTTATGTGATAAAAAGCATTATACTTATTGTTAATAAAATCTTTCATATTTCAGTTTTCTTCTACCTCAACCTCCACCTTACCATTCAATAAATCCTGAATTAAACCTGCATTTATTTATAGGTATTTAGATAAAGTTTTTGCTCTTATTTATTATTCATTATTGTCGTTTCCTATCTTAATCACAGTACCGTCTTTAAATCTTACATATGTCTCGTTTGAATCAATTGGATAATCCCGCGGAGATTGATTTTCTCCACGACCAATAGAATCAATTACGCTCTTATATATTCCAATTTTAATTCTACTTGACCACAATTCAAACTGATACCTAAAGTTCGTAAAACTAGAGTCATTTTCAGAATCAAATTCAATAATTGGTCTATTTACCCAATAAATTTGCCCCTCCTCATCTAAATTATAATTATCATCTTCTTCTAGGTTTTCAAAACCATCATTTGAAAGCAATGTATTTGCTATTGTAAAATCGCCCACTAAATAAAACCACGATGCATAATGTTGGCGAAAAATTCTTGTTGTAATATTTGCTTTTGGTTGACATATTTTATCACGAATGGAATAATGAATACTGGAAACACCTCCTTTTTTATCATTTTCAAGACGAGTACAGCAAGGAATTAGCTTATGGACGCAAAATTGTTGAATGCTATTAAGTTGATTTAAAGCTGACTGTAGTTTACCTGAGTTTCCAGTAATGCTTGATGTTTTTGATGCTTCTCCCTTTGATTCGAGCATACCAATCTCAGAAAAATCTTCTTTAAGAATTACAAAATCTGGCGTTTTACTTCCTGTGTAAGTTTTACCATAATTACTTTCACAGAAAAGATGAAAATCTATAATAAATGGATAATCCAATCTTTCCTGAACAAATAAATAGTTAATCCCTTGAGCCAACTCTCCGATTCTGGTTGTTTTGGAAAAGTCTCTTAATCGATTTAGTCTGGAATTAGACAGCTGCAAATATGCATTTGAATTTTGCGCGATGAAATTTAAATGACTCAAAAAGGAAGAAATAATATCAAAATATAATTCTTTTCTATCTACATGAGAACTGCATAAAGTTCGGGCTGTTGCATAGGCAATTCTCAGTTCATCAATGATAAAATCCTCTTCTTTTTTTGGATTTTTTTTTGGATTTTTTCTTTTAAAATATGGATGAGTATATAAATATACCTCCAATTTTTTATGCTGAAATTGCAATCGCGTAAGATGCGGGTTAAATATGTGGGTAAATATTTCTAACATCATGCTTAAAACTTATAAAATCGTTAACTGTCACCAACTTCAACCTCCACCTTACCACTCAACAAATCGTGCATTAACCCGGCTTTTATTTGTCGGTATTTCGAGAGGGTGGATTGCTCGGATTGGAGTTTGTTATTTAATGACACTAATCTGTTTGATATTTCATTTTGCTCTTTTTTATCTGATGGCAAACAAATATCAAATAGCCCAAGTGATTTTAAATTAATAACAGGTTGAGCCCCTCCAACTTGATTAGCATACAATATATCTTCAATTTGACTATTTAAATAATAGAAGCAAAAATCAGATGAATACTTTTGAGAATTAATGGCTATTCTAGCTACAGACCTAGATATATTTGCTCCATCTAATAAAGAAGGCACAATGGCCATTCTTCCTACGTTAGCCCCCACAACTGTTATCAACAAATCACCCTCATAAACTCTCGACCTTTCATATGGTTTATCAATCGTTGGGTGGACTTGCATAATTGTACCAATATCATTCCACCCCTTGGTATAATCTTGACTTCTTATCATATAGACCCCATTGGAAACATATTCGCCTGGCTGTACAATTCCATAAGTGATTGACTTCCCATCTTTAAGTAATTCCTCCAACCTCTTCACTTCCCACTCCTTCGGAATCCAACCCAGCTCACTTTCGTTATAAAGCTCAGGGGCGTCTTCGTATTTGGGGCGCAGTTTGCCTGTGTTTACATCGATGCCACGAGTAAAAAGGTCGTGCATTAGCCCTTGTTTTATAGCTTGGTATTTGGCAATGGCGGCTTCTGTTTTTTCGATTACCGCATCGCAAGTGCTTAGGATTTGGGCTATTTTGCCTTGTTGTGGCAATGGGGGAGCTGAAAATTTGATGGCTTCAATACCACCAATTGTCAAACCGTATCGTGTACTTCCACTTGCTATTCGATAAAAGAGTCTCTGAATTGATGGTAGTTTCAATTTAAACATTAGAAATCTACCGTCAATCTTGTCGGGAAACGGTCTCAAAATCGCCAAATGATATCCACAAACAAGACTTTCAATATCTTCAGAAACAACAGAAGACACAGCAATATCCTCAGGAGTTTCCGAGTCTTTTGTGATTATCACATCGTTTTCTTTTAGGGAAAACCGATTGAACTCGGAAATATTGACGGAGCCATCAGAAAATGAAATATCTCCTGTTATGTAATCATTCCTGTATGCATCCATATAATTACAAAGTAAAACAGGACGTTCATTTGAATAAATCTTTTTATCCACCCCGCTTACTCGAACTTCTACAACATCACTTACCTTCAAGTTTTCCCAGTTATCCCTCATATCCCAACTCGTTTAAAAAGTTAGACAAAAGGTTGGCTGCATCGTCGCGTTCGTTTAATACCGAGGTCAAAGTTTCCTGGTATTTTACAAAACGTGTTTCCAGTTCGGTAAGTAACGCGCGTTCGTAACGGCTTACATAATCCATAACTGTGGTTTGCAAGGTTTGCTTCCAACGTTTAAGAATCAATTCTTTGGCTTCGGCAGGTGTAATTTTTTCACGCGCTTTTTCTACCAAATCGTCTTTTTTATCCTTAATCTCCTTAATGGTAGCCTTGCAGCTTTTTACTTCCTGCTCCAGTTCGGTGTGGCGAGCCAGCTTTGCTTCCTCTTTACTCAGCCTGTTTAGAACATCCTTCTGGTATTCTTCTTTATCCGAAAGTTCGTTCGGGATAGGTTGGTAATCGGGGTCTGCCTTAATGCGAATTTTTAGGGCTCGTATTTCTTTTTTTAGTTTGTTTACTTCGCTTTTTGTAGCTTTTATTCCGGCACGGTGCTCCTTCAAAATACTTTTCGGAAATACCTCGTAATTTTCTTCTTCGTATTCGCCTTCTTCTAATTCGTTTACTTCGGCAAACAGTGCTTCCAATTCGTCGCGTCGTGCTTCGTTATTGGCTTGTTCTTCCAAAACTTCTGGGAATTGCGATTGTAAGATTTCATCTTCGGGTATCAGGTCCGCATTCCACCCACTTGCCGAAACTGATTTAAGGTCGGTTTCCAGGTTGTCCCAATAGGCAGCAAAAGCACCACGGCTTTTGTGCAAATCTAATATTCCCAAGGCACTAAAATTGGTGGCAATACTTTTAGAGAATGCTCGGTAAAGCTCAAATACATTTTTGTTTTGAGGCAGAGCCTCCAGTTTGGCTATGTTGCTTGTCCACCAGCTTTCAATGGCTTTATTGTAGGCAGTTCGTTTGGCTTCAATATCGGCATGTTCGTTTACCAATGCCTTAATTTGGTCTTTTGTAGTAAGGGTATCCGCAAATTTTTGGTAGCCCTCTTTTAGGTCGATAAAAAGGTTTTGTTTTAAATTCGGGTAATTGCTCCAAAAACCGTTTAAGGCATCTACTTCTTCGGTAGGTATTCCACCGTATAAATGAGCATTTACATCTTGTGGTTCAGCCGGAGGACTGTTATCTACATACCTTCGGATATTAAAATTAAAATCCTCTTTGCTTAGGTCGGTCTTACTTATTAATTTAGAGTAGCCTGGCAACTCTTCCTTTTTACGGTATACATAGGCAATTTTTGCAATGTCTTCGGGACGTAGTTTATTTTGGTTTTTACCTTCTTTGTATTCACGGTCGGCATTTATAAACAGCACCTTTTTTCGTGTAAAAGCATCCATTTTATTTATTACTAAAACAGATGCAGGAATACCCGTGCCATAAAACAAACCTTGCGGTAAACCAATTACAGCCTCTATTAAACCACGCTGCACCAGCCATTGCCGCATACTTTTTTCTTCGCTACCCCTAAACAGTACACCGTGAGGCATTACCACTGCCATACGACCGTTGTCTTTTAAAACGCTAATCATGTGCTGCACAAACATAAAGTCGGCTTTGCTCTTCTTTGGCATCCAGTAGTGAAAACGGTCGCGGAAATGTTTGATGTCGGAATAATCAGCCGAGAATGGAGGATTGGCAATCACCATATCAAAACGTTTTAGTTCACCCTGGTCAACATGCAAAGGTTCAGCAACCGTATCGCCCTGTAATATTTCGGCATCGTAAATATCGTGAAACAGCATGTTCATTTTGCACAGCGACCATGTTGTACCGTTTAACTCCTGACCGTAAAAACTTAAGCGCGAACTATCGCCATAACGAGCTTGTACATAGTTTTTTGCTTCAATTAGCATACCTCCCGAACCACAAGTAGGGTCGTAAATAGCAGCTTCGTTACTTGGCTCCAATACATTTACCAATAGTTTTACCACTTCGTTGGGCGTATAGAATTCGCCTCCTTTTTTACCGGCACTATCGGCAAAATATTTAATAAGGTATTCGTAGGCAGCCCCCAAAATATCGGGAAACTCAAAGTTACTGTCGATTAGTACTACCTGATTAAAATGCTGAATAAACTCAATGAGTTTTTCATCGCTAAAAGCATTTTTGTTTTTACCAATGGTTTTGTTGAAGTTCACATTGGTTAATACACCGCTTAATTTATCGGGATTGTATTCTTCAAGAGCTTCGAGTGCTTTGTTTAATGCATTACCCACATCTTTTTTAAGGTGTAGTATTCCTGCATTAATGGTCTTTCCCTCATCGTCTTTCGTTACTACATTCCAACGGGCATTAACAGGTTCAAGAGGAACGAAGTATTCGTAGGCATTTGGTTTTTCAAGTCCGTAAGCAATTTTGGGTTCTTGAACACCTTGTTCTCTTAATTTAGTTTCTCGAATTGCTTTGTCTTGTTCAAACTTATCGGATAACCTTTTCAGAAACAACATTCCAAAAATATATTCCTTAAATTCCGAGGCATCCATATTTCCTCTTAATATATCACAGGCTTCCATTAAAAAGCCTTCCAGCCACGAGAGGGTGAGTTTTTTGCTCATATTATATTAATTCAATTCTTTTCCTTGACTCTTGTGTTCTATTATCTATATATTCTTCTGGTTCCCCGTTTACTGTCATACCTTCTTCAAGCTCATTATCTGTTAGGATATGCAGCGGTACAAATATGTTATCCCCGCCACTTATAGAAGCAAAGAATGCAAAAACCCTTAAATGTATTATAATTGATAATTGTGCCTTCAATCAGGCTTTCTTGCTCGTTTAATGGTTGACTGTTGATTGAAAAGCTTAAATCGGTATAGCGACAATAAGTATTTCTGCCATCTTTAAATGACTCAATAGGTGCATCAAATTCACGCGAATCTTGCATGAATATAATATCCTCGTACACCTGGCGTTTTCTAATCCCCGATGGTTTGGGATCCAAATCCAGCAAAGCTTCATTACATTTATCCACTAAATCTTCAATACCATATCTTCGGCCTGTATTTCTAAAACACCGATCTAAAGTTTGATAGCGGATTGTGGCATTTTTGTTTGTGGACATTTTTGTTTTTAGTTAAGTGCAGACGTTATGCACAAATATATTAAATAAAAATGTTGAATGATGCTTATTTAAATAATTTCCCGGTAACATTTTCATCTTAATTAAAGAAGGTTGATTGATTCTGATTTTTAAGGTATTCAACCATATGATTATAGTCCGAAAATGTTTTTTTTCGATTTGTTTATGCTGATCTTGTGTGTTTTCATAAATTTTATTTTTAATACCAATAATGAAATTGTTTTCTCCAAAAAATGTTATAATATCAATTCTTCTATTTTCGTTTCCATGAAGTGTGAAAATTATAAAGTGGTTAATATTATTTGTAAGATTTTTCTCAATAGTTTTTTTAATTAAAAGTATCATTCATTTTTTTTAACCCTAACACTTATCATAATTATTTTATAAATCGATTACTGTTGAGAATTTTCATTTTTCTCCCTATTCAACGAAATAACCTTTTCAAATTTCGGAGGATGCTGAACTTCATTCCCTTCAACTTCCTTTTTCAAGTGATTCCGGTAATACAGCAATTTGCCATTTGTAATAAAATTCATTTGATTAGAGATATTTTCATTTACCAGTATTTCAATGTCCGATTTTTTAAGGATTCGGTTATCACTTAAATAGTCGGCCATTACCAGTAGCAACTTTTTTTCTTTTGTTAATGTGCTTTTTGCCAATTCAAGTGCTTGCTCTAAAACCTGTTTTATTTCCTCTTCAACCCCTTCAAAATTATGATAACAATCTTTGTCATCAGGGATTAGAATACTGTATAAAATAGGCGTCTCCCCCATTCCGCATTTTTTGTACATGGTGGATAAAAACTCAGTTGCCTTTTCGATGTCGCCGGAAGCACCGGCGGTTAAATGCTCTTTACCAAAAATTAGTTCCTCTGCGACGTATCCTCCAAGCATCATTGCTACTCTCGGAATCAGTTCTTTTCGGGAAGTATAATTCCAGGCAAACTTTGAATAGACAAAACCCAGGTTGTCGGCATCGGAGGTAACCGAATAAATAACTTCAGGGATTGTTTTTAAAAGTACTGCAGAAAGGATGGCATGACCACTTTCGTGCACAGCAGTTATGGCTTGCGAGTCATCTTTTTGTGAATTTCGCATATCTTCAAGAACAGTTATTATTTCTGTTTCCTTTTTGTAAATGGTTAAACCTTGAAATTGATATTCGCAATTCAACATCTTTTTTTCTACCGAAAAAAGAAGTTTATCCGGATTAATGTCTTTCTGCAGAATTTCGGATAAAAAAAAGGAAAATTTACTTTTGAGTACATGATGAATGGTGGTAAAAATCGGCCGCACACCCTGAGTTGGGTAAACACCTTCCTTGTATATCAAATCAACCACCGATTCGTCAAAATCAATGGACAACCCGGTAAATGAAAACATATTGGAAGCTACTTTTTTTAGCTCATTCTGAATTATTTTTAAATATGCTTTTCGGTTTAGAGCCGGATAAATGATGTGAATATTACCCAACCGAGCCACTTGCTCAGCCCTAAATCTTTCCTTTAGAGCATTTTTTATTTTTGGAATGGTAATTTTTAACGACTCTTTATGAAATTCATCTGCATCCATGTCCGCACTAAAATTGCTGCTCATTGTATATGCTTCATCAATATTCCCAAGTACAAAAATTAACGAATTAGAGAAGTTTTTTACAGAAGGCCGCTTTGCAATGGTAAGTACTTTGTTCAGAAATTCGATTGTTTCAGCGCCTGACAAACAAAGTAATTGTTTACGGACATCCTGGTTTAAGTGCAGATTTAAATGAATACCGGCCAAATTTATTATCGTTTCGTATTTATCTTCCGGAACAAAAAAAAGTAGCTTACCTTTTTCTTCTGTAACATCCAATTCACGGCAATACAATTCTTTCCTTTTCGTAACTATCCCTTTTTCCACTTTAACTCCTGCATTTAAGATATGATGGAGCGTATGAATGAGATCTTCGAATGACCAAAGCCCATTTTTCCAATCAATATATTGTACTTTCCCTGAATCTATTAACTCCCAAATCATCCGATTATGGTCTGTTTCTTTTTCCTGACGAAGTGGTCCGACAACTGTCCGTGAATGTTGAAACTCATCCAAAGCAATAATTATTGGTGATGTATCATTGTTTTCACAAAGTTCACCAAGTGCATTCCGAAAGGAAAAACTTCCCTGCTTTTCTCCCAAATCAAATCTAAAAAATCGGTCATTGAATTCAATTAATTCTGCCAACCGGATGATAATTGATGTTTTCCCAACCCCGGTTAATCCCCAAAGATTAATCACCAGGGGTTTTTCCTGAATATCGGAAAGAATATACCAGGAGCTTACATTTTCGACTACTTCATCAATTATTTTGTCGATACCAATAAATTCTGTTTTAAGAATACGTCTTGCATCATCGAGTAACTGGCGTTTTTCTAAAAACACCTTTTTCAAATTTATCATTTTACTATTCATCGCGGTTCGTTTTTAAATATGCTGCTAAACTAAACCGTGGGCTACGACAAAGCGTGTCGGAATGAATAGAATTCGGATTTATTTTTTTAAAAAGAGTGTTGCACAGGCACGTGCATCAGAAAGTGCTTCATGATGGTTTAGTTCAATCTCCATAATACTGCAACAGGCATCTAAACGGGCTGGTCGAAAACCTTTAGAACGGTAAATTTTTACGGTGCATTCCCAACGCTCAGAAATATTCAGGTCGGAATAATCCAACCCGTAATCTGCCATCGATTTCTTTAATACGTTCCGGTCGAATGCTTCGTTGTGTGCAACAACTGTTTTCCCGGAAAGCCGTTTTTTAATTTCA
The DNA here is from genome assembly GCA_964476535.1 of uncultured Maribellus sp. Taxonomy (GTDB): domain Bacteria; phylum Bacteroidota; class Bacteroidia; order Bacteroidales; family Prolixibacteraceae; genus Draconibacterium. Next base: position 1,665 of record CAYZBC010000046.1, on the reverse strand, counting down.
GGATAGATTTCGTCAAAAAAGGGAGCATTCGCAGTATCGTCTTCCGTTATTCCATGTACCTGGATATTATACCAGTTGTATCGGTTATATGGAGGCTGTATCAATGCCTGATATTCATCGACAATCTGTCCGTTTTCAACACATACAATACCAACTGCACAAATGTGGTGACTGATGGCTGTTTCAAAATCTATTGCAACGAAATTCATGGACTCTATTTTATATTCAAAAATGGGAATGTGTTATGACAAAGCATGACGGATTAAAGATATTTTTTTAAGGTTTTGTTCAAAGTATCTCTAATTTGGTCTGCCAACCAATCCGGTTCTATCACTTTAACCGTATTCCCATGCATCAAAATCTGTTGAATAAATTCATAATTTGGAATAATGTCGAGTGCAATTTGCAACTCTTTTTCGTTATCGATTACTATTTGCTGCGACTTATGCAACGGCAATGTTTTAATGTAATTTCCCTGACCAGGAGTAAAGGATAATATCACTTTTTCAATTTTACCGTTGGAATGTACAACGCCAATTATGTTTTCAAATTTGTTGGCCGGATTTAGTTTTTCATTGCGGGTAAAAGTTTCTGTCCTCACTGTGAGGTCGTTAATTCTGTCGATGCCAAAAGTTATAAAATCTTTCAAGTTTCCCAAGATACCAATTACATACCAACGGTTCTGATATTCCTTTAACAAGTAAGGTTTTAGTGTGTATTTCCGTGTTTTTCGAGAATAAAAATTGAAATGACTGAACGTTATTCTTCGCTTGTCTTTAATGGCATGTAACAACAGTTTTAAGTTTTCAATCCCCTTTAAACCACCTCCTGAATCAAAGGATATGTATTGCAATGCATCTTTACTTTGCGACAAACTTTCAGTTAGTAATTCTGCAGTATTTACAATTTCCAGAAACCGGAAAAAGGACTCTGTATTGATGCTTTTTTCGTAATCAATATAGTAACCGGTTTTTTCCCTACTGTACGTTATTTCAATTCCAAATTCAACGCGTATTTGTTCGATATCCCTTTCCAGCGTTCTGCCTGAAATTTCAAAACCATGAACATTCAAATATTCCATAATTTCTTTAAAAGAGGGGAATTGTCCCTGCTTCACTTTCTCAATTTCGAGCGTATATCTTCGAATGGTACCTTGTGTTGACATTATGAGAGTAGCTAAAAGAATTGTTAATTTGATGGATGCTAAAATTAACAAAATATTTGCTTCTTAAACTTTAATAAACAAGATGTGCCCTGAAAGTGCAATCGGTGTGTTATCAAAACTCAATGAAAATTGGGTTGGCCAAACAATAAAAATCAATATAAAAGGAGCCGAAGCCCCTTGATTTATGCATAACATTCTTTGAATGCTTCGTACTCGAATGCAATGGTTTGTGTGTCGAGAACTTCGGATGCACCGGGGAAATAGGTATTGTCGAGGTAATTTACGAATGCATCCCAAAGGTTGGTTCTTGTTTTTTCTTCTTCTCTGCTGTTTTTGTAAGATGTAGATTTCATGTTATTTAATTTTAAAATGATGCACATCTCACTACAGTTGGGAATTCATGACCGGCAAGGAGGAACTGGAATACCGTTATGATTGAAATGAGTAGGCTATGCCGGGAAAATCCTTGCAAGCCAATGTATATTGTCATGAATCACTGC
>CAYZBC010000045.1:0-23349 GCA_964476535.1 uncultured Maribellus sp. | reverse complement strand
CTAAAAGGTTGTAGCCCACTTCAGCTATATTTTAATTTGATTGAAATTAAACGCCATTTGCCAGCAGGTTTTTAGTATTTTGTTGGAAGAAATAAAAGCGGTATTTTAATTACATTCTGAATTACGGAGAATAAGTTGTTGTGCACAATGCAGAGAATCCAAAATGACAATAACCTACGACAAATATTATCAAACAGAAAACTTGTTTGGGAAGCCATATCCAGAACTTATTGATTTTTTCGCTGAATTTCCTGAAAAAGGAGAAGTATTGGATTTAGGTTGTGGACAAGGAAGAGATTCAATTGCATTGGCTCGGTTTGGATTTGCCGTAACGGGAATTGACAACTCGAAAGTCGGAATTGAGCAAATGAACCGAATTGCTAAAACCGAGAAATTAAAACTGAATGGAAAAATCGCTGACATTTTCGAATTTGACAAATTTACTGCATACGATTTTGTACTGTTTGACAGTATGTTCCATTTCGCAAAAAATGACCGAAGGAAAGAAACAGAATTTATAAAAAAAGTAATCTCGAAAATTGAAAAAGGATGTTTACTTGTTTTCTGTATCCAGGATAAGGGAAAGAAAGTTGAAATTCTAAATGAAACAATTGACTTTGAAAAAGAACTTGACCGACTGGCGGACAAAAAATTTAAGTACATTTTTGAAGACAGTGAATCGGGACATTTGTCTCAATCGAATTATAGAATGATAGTAGCTAAAAAATAAAAATTACTAAACACAACAAAAAAATAAATGTATTTGACAGATGGTGCTAACAATGAAGATTAGAACAATTAATTTAATTTGGAAATAGTAAGTGAAGCGTTTCAGATTGCCAAACTTTCCTTATTTAAACAGTCAGATCATATAAAATAAATTGAAGTTTGATTTTACACCGAACAGCACAGCTTGTGTAAAAAGAAGCTTATTCTTTGGGCAACAAATGACGGATAAATTTCAGAACCAAAGATGGGCAAATTGGCGATATATTTGAAATCGTGTAGAAATTTTTCCAACAACTGGAGAAAATAAAAAATTGAATAAATGTCTAAGGTTTCATTTAAAATATCAAAATCAGCAGGGCAAACCAAACTTCAACAGTTGGTGCATTCCATAACCGAGGCAATTGGCACCGGTAAATTAAAAATAGGAGATTCATTGCCATCTGTTAATCAACTAAGCGCTGAAAGTGGATTTTCCCGAGATACCGTTTTTAAAGCGTATAGTATATTGAAGCAACGAAATGTTGTAGAATCGGCTCCTCAAAAAGGATATTTTGTTGCCAGCGAATCGTTTAAAGTTTTAATGTTGCTCGACGATTTTAGTGCTTTCAAAGAGCAATTGTATCAATCTTTTCGGCGAAATTTACCCGATTCGTATTCTGTTGATCTTCTTTTTCATCATTACAATCCCGATGTTTTTCACCAACTTATAGAAAATAGTTTGGGTAGATACAGCATGTACGTAGTAATGAACATCGACCATAAATCGCTTGATCCGATTCTGCAGAAAATAGATTCGAACAAATTACTTATTCTCGACATGGGAAACCCTGATAAGGATAAACCTAATTATCTATTGCAGGATTTTAACGGTTCGGTGAAAAGCTGTTTAGAGAAAGGAATAAATCAAATAAAAAAATACAAGGAGTTGATATTGGTTTACTCAGAAAAAAATACTCCACATCCCGTCGAAATTGTTTTGGCAGTTAAAGCTTTTTGTAAAAAAAACCAAATTCAATTTAAAAACAGGCAGGAGTTAAATGTCTCCGAAATTAAAAAAGAACAGGCCTACTTTGTGATTCGTGATGCCGATTTGGTACAGGTAATAAAGACTTGTCGTTCAAAACAATTTGAATTGGGAAAAGATGTGGGAGTACTTTCCTACAACGACACACCAATGAAACAAATTGTAGGCGGCGGAATATCGGTTATCACAATCAATTTTGAGTTGATGGGAGAACAAGCTGCGGAATTTGTGAAAAACAAACAAAAAATTGGAGAGACTTTAACGACCTCTTTAATTTTGCGGGAGTCGTTGTAAACTTTAGAAATGAATAAACTTATCTTTTTGTTACATATTCACTCAAAAAATTAAAACTACGAGCTAACTGGTCTTAAAAAACTTACCTGTACTTCTGGCTTTTCACAAAAAAGAGAGTATTCCATTTAACTTGATTTTATACGAAAGCTTTAATAAGTATTATTTCTTGTATTTAATTTTCTTTAGTTTTAGCAATTAAAATTTATCTAAAATGGCTAAAATATCTTTAACACTAATATTATTTTTCCTAATCTCTTTTTCGTTACAAGCACAACAAATGTTTAAAAAGTTTTCTGGGCAAGATATTGGGAATCCAAAACTAAAAGGCAGTTTTCAGTTGGATGAAGAGCAACAATTGTTTACACTTTCAGGAGCGGGTTATAACATGTGGTTCGAGCGCGACGAGTTTTATCTGGTATCGCAGGAAGTTGACGGTGATTTTATTCTTTCGGCTAATCTGAAATTATTAGGCGAAGGTGTTAATGCACACCGTAAAATGGGCTTAATAATTCGAAATTCAAAGAAAGAGAATGCCATTTATATGGACGGAGCAGTTCATGGCGATGGATTAACTTCATTGCAATATAGAGAGAAAGTTGGTGTTGAAACGTTGGAAAAATCGACGGAAGCAAAAGCCCCGGAATTTATTCAACTGGAGAGAAAAGGGAATGAATTTATTTTTCGGATCTCGAAAGAAAATAAACCATTACTGGAAGTTGGTCGGGTAAATCTTGAAATGGAGAGTTCTGTTTTAGCCGGGATGTTTGTTAGCTCGCACAATGTTGATGTGCTTGAAAAAGCTCAATTCTGGAATGTTCGTTTGGAAAAACCTGCCGGCGAGAATGTGGACGGTTATCAGGCACCGTCACCAAGTCGCCTTGAAATACTAGATATTGAAACTGGGAAAAGAGAAGCTATTTACGAAACTGAAACGCATATTGAAGCACCAAACTGGTCGCGCGATGGCCAGTTTCTGATTTACAATTCAGGCGGTAAATTATATAAATTCAATTTGAAAAACGGTAAAATTTCGAAAATAAATACTGGCTCTGTCACAGCCAATAACAACGATCATGGAATTTCTTTCGATGGTAAAACCCTTGCAATTAGCAGTAGTACTGAAGATAATGGAAAACGTAGATCCTTCGTTAATACTGTTCCCGTAAAAGGAGGAACACCAACCCGAATTACAGAAAAAGGTCCTTCGTATTGGCATGGTTGGTCGCCCGATGGAAAGTGGTTAACGTATTGTGCCGAGCGAAATGGAAATTACGATGTATATAAAATTCCGGCAAAAGGAGGACAGGAAATTCGCTTAACTTCGGCAGAAGGTTTAGACGATGGCCCAGAATATTCTTCCGATGGGAAATACATCTATTTTAATTCAACCCGAAGCGGAATGATGCAAATCTGGCGTATGAAACCCGATGGCTTGGAGCAGAAACAAATTACTACTGACAATTTTCAAAATTGGTTTGCACATCCTTCCCCCGACGGAAAACAAATGATTGTTATCTCTTATCCGCCTGAAGTTCTGGCTGGTTCGCATCCCCATAATAAACGAGTGATGCTTCGATTAATGAATGTTGATGGTAGTGAAATACAAATCGCAGCATTTTTATATGGAGGTCAGGGAACAATTAATGTTCCATCGTGGAGTCCCGACTCCAAAAAAGTGGCGTTTGTTTCGTACACCTACTAAATTATAAATTTTTAATTTTCCATATTATTTCTGCTACATTTGGCACTTGATGTTCGATATTCAAACTAAGATAGAGCTTAAACGAGGTAATCCTGATGCTTTCAAAGAAGTTTTCAGGTTGTTATACCCACGATTAAAAGGGTATTGTAAGCTTTTTATATCCGACGATAGCCAGGTCGAAGACATTATTCAGGAAAGTTTTATTACGCTTTGGGAAAAGAAAGATTCAATAAAACCTGATAAATCGATAGAAAGTTTTGTTTTTGTAATTGTACGGAATCGGTGTTTAAATTATCTGAAAAAACAAAAGCTGGAAGAAGTTCAGGTTAATATCGAAAATTTTAACGTGGACGAACTCCAGTTTTTATATCAATTGGACTTTACCGAAAAGGAAGACAATAGCCTTGAAGACCTTTTAATTCAATCTTTTCGAAGTGCAGTGGAAGAACTTCCCGATAAAATAAAACAAGTATTTACAAAATGTAAAATAGAAGGACAAAAGCAAAAGGATGTTGCAGAAGAGTTGGGAATCAGCTTAAAAATGGTGGAAAAACAGATCGCAAAAGCAAAACAGCAAATTCGTGAAAAATTAATAATACAATACCCTACATTACTGGTAATAATAGCCATGTTGTTGGAATAAGGATTTAGTTACTTGTTATTATGTATTAACCATCTGTTATTCGCAAGAACAAATACCCAATGATTTTTTTATTTTTATTCCTGAGCCAACTGCAAAAAGTCAACAAATACGTCACTGCGAGAAACGAAGCAATTTCAAGGTATAGATAATGAGATTGCTTCCCGCTTCGTGCCTCACAGTTGCAATAATGAAAACCACTTTTTGTAATTGGTTCATACATTAAACTCCAAACTGTCGCCTTGTGCGAAGTTGAAGGGTAAACTTTTTTCTCCTTTCAGGGTAGGGTTTTTATTCTTTAATTGTACTCCTATTATAAAGACAAGATGAAAGAGATTATTGCAAAATATTTGGAAGGGAAAGCATCTGAAGCAGAACAACAAAAATTGCTGGAATGGATACGAGTGAAAAAGAATCGTTTAGTTTTTAATAGTTATAGTTTAGTTTGGAAAAACAGTCTGGATAAGAACCAGTTTCCTGTAGGTAGTGAGGAAAGCTGGAATCAAATACAGGCGCAGTTATTGCAAAAAAGTTACAAGGGATGGCAAAATTCCAGAAAAATGAATCAGTTTTTCAGGATTGCAGCCATCTTCTTTTTTGTAGTTAGTTTAGGTAGTCTTGCTTATTTTTTCTCTGCTCAGCCAAAACATCTTCCGGAATTTTATACCAGTGTAATGGCCGAAAACGGACAAATATCGAAAGTTGAATTACCAGATGGTTCTTTGGTTTGGTTAAACTCCGGCTCCGAAATTACCTACAGTAACTATTTTGCTACAAACAACAGAGATATTAACCTATCTGGAGAGGCGTATTTTCAGGTAGCCAAAAACGAAGCAATTCCACTTGTGGTTACTATCGATGAATTGCAGGTTAAAGTTTTAGGGACAAAATTCAACGTTTCTGCTTATCCTGAATCTAAAGAAATAGATGTAGTGCTGGAATCCGGTAAAGTTGAATTATTGGATACAAAAGTGGAATCATTTCAGTATCAATTAAAGCCTGGCGAAAGAGCTACGTTTGATAAGAATAATCGGGATTTAACCGTAAGCAATGTTAATACCACAAAGTTTACTTCATGGAAAGAAGGTATAATTAATATCTACGACCAGTCGTTGGAAGAATTGATTAAACGTTTGGAGAACCGATACAATCAGAAATTTGAAATTGCTGATGATGTGAAATTTTTTCATTACACCTTTACCATTAAAAATGAAACTTTGCATGAAGTAATTAAATTGATGGAAAAAATTACACCTGTAAAAGCAGTTCAAAATGAGGATATAATAACATTCAAATTAGATAAAAACAAAAAGAGAATGGTCGAAAAATAGGTAAAAAATAAAGCCGAAAGTGCGGCAACACTTCCGGCTCCTACTTATCATCGGCAAATGATAAATAAATTTATTAATTAAATCACGTTAAAATTATGAAAAAAATCCGAATTATGGGAAGGGGAACACCTTCCATTTGGAACAAAAGTTTTAGAATTATGAAACTAACCTTTTTATTCCTGTTGATTGGGCTCATGCATGTTTCGGCAAGTGTGTACAGCCAATCCGCTAAATTAACGCTCGAGATGCGTAATAAAAAAGTAGTGGAAGTTCTCGAAGAGATTGAAAAGCAATCGGAATTCCGTTTTGCTTACAGTTCAGAGTTGATTGATATGAACCGAAGGGTTTCAGTTGATCTTAATCAGAAAGATATTGAAGAAATCCTTGGGGTTGTTTTTGAAGGAGCTGGAGTTAAGTATGTTATGTACGACAGGCATATTATGCTTTATCCAAACGAAATGGATTCTAATGGAAGTAAGTCATCACAACAAAATACCATTTCCGGTACAGTTAAGGATAAAATGGATCAGCCTTTGCCGGGAGTTACTATTTTGCTTAAAGGTACAACACGAGGGACGGCTACCGATATCGATGGAAATTATACCATTTCTAATATTCCTGAAAATGCTACTCTTGTTTTCTCTTTTATTGGAATGCTAACACAGGAAGTTATTGTAGGAGGACAAACAACAATTAATATTGAAATGTTTGTTGATGCGATTGGATTAGACGAAGTTGTTGCGATTGGATATGGCACGGCAAAAAAATCAGATTTGTCTTCATCCATTGCATCTGTTTCAGGACTGGAGAAAATAAATAGTCGAGCAATTACAACACCAGAAGACTTTCTTCAGGGAAATGTTGCTGGTGTAACTGTAGTTCAACAAGGTGGTGATCCTACTGAAAGTGCTAAAGTTGTCATTCGAGGTGTAGGTTCTATAAATAGTGAATCTCCTCTTTGGGTGGTTGATGGAATGCCATATTATGGTGGTGCTCTTAATCCTAATGATATTGAAACAATGACTATTTTGAAAGATGCAGCCTCTGCTTCAATCTATGGAGCTCAAGCATCATCAGGAGTAATTGTTGTTACTACAAAAAGTGGTCAATCGGGTGACGTCAAAATTAATCTTGATGTTTTTGCAGGTTTTCAACGAGCAACAAATATACCAACACCACTTACTGCAGAGCAGCAAAGCTGGGCATACAATACTGCCACCGATAACGCTGGTCATTCACGATTACCAGCACACGATGCTATCCAAAATCCATGGGGGGCAATAAATCGTACTAATTGGATCGATGAAATTTTCCGAGATGCATATGTTTATAATGTAAATTTTTCACTTTCTGGTGGAGGAGAGAAGGGGCGTTACATGTCTTCTTTTAATTATCAGGATAAGGATGGTACATTGCTTGGAACCAATGCAACGAGATTTACATTCAGGATGAAAGGTGAATATGATTTAACGGATAATATTACTATTGGTGAGAATTTCTTCCTTGCAAGAACAGAAGCAGTTGGTATAAATACTTCATCAAGTTATTCAGGTGCTATAATTAATGCAATGTACATGCCTTCTGCAGCTCCTGTCTATGACGAATATGGTTCATTTCATGGTGTTGCTCCAGAAGGATCAAAATTTGCTGGAGCATACGGTGATGTGTATAATCCGGTTGCACTTTTACTTAGACCTACTACCACTAGCCCAATAACTAACTACAATGCTAACGTTTATCTCGATTACCAAATTATAAAGGATTTAAAATTCCGCTCTTCTTTTTCGGTTGATATTCGTAACAGTGATAACAAAAAATTCACTCCACGAATCCCCGAATCAGGACGTCGTACAGATATGAATTATTTGAATCAATCCTGGTCAGATAGAAATAAATGGATTTGGGATAATCAAGTGAGCTATGCTAAATCATTTGGGAAACATAATTTGGATCTAACCGCTGTTTATTCATCTCAATATACAGAGTACGAATATAATGATGTTAATACTCAGGATTTTGCCAGAGAAGAAGATTGGTATCAGTATATTGAGAATGCCGCTGAACTATTAGAATGGAATAGTAATGTTTATGAAGATGCTTTAACATCAGCCATTGGTAGATTCCGCTACAATTTTGACAACAAGTATTTCTTCTCTGCAAGTATCAGGAGAGATCAAACTTCTCGTTTGGCAAAAGAAAATAACAGCGATATATTCTCATCACTTTCAGGTGCTTGGAGAATTTCGTCTGAATCATTTATGGAAGATGTAGATTGGGTTAATTCATTAAAGTTACGTGCTTCCTGGGGCCAAATCGGAAATATTCAATCGGTAAGTTATTATGCCTATAATGTTCCAATGAGTTCGCACAAGCCTTACCTTGGAGAAGACCCAACTTATTTACCTGGATATTACGTTGCTCAACAATCAAACAGAGATTTGAAATGGGAAACTTCTGAGACCTATGACCTTGGACTTGATGCAAGTCTTTTTAATGGAAAAATTGAGATAACTGCTGATTATTTCCAAAAGTTAACCAATGACATGATTCTAACCAATGCAGCAGATCCACATACTGGTGTTACAGAAGGGCCTACATCAAATGTTGGGAGCGTGAAAAATGAAGGATTTGAATTTTCAACAAATTATAGAAATAATGACCATGAGTTAAAATACTCAGTCGGCTTTAATCTAACATCAATTAAAAATGAATTGAAAGATTTAGATGGCTACACTAGCGATTATATCTATCACAGTGATAATGTTCGTTCTTCACTATTTCCTTATCGTTCAGAACCCGGTCAGCCTTTATATTCATATCATTTAATTACGAGCGAAGGAATTTTTAATTCTCAGGCAGAAATTGATGCACATCAATTAAATGGTACACCCATCCAGCCAAATGCAAAACCTGGTGATTTGAAATTCACTGATGCAAACAATGATGGTAAAATATCTGATGAGGATCGCGTATTCCATGGAAATGCTTTCCCTACATTTACTTATGCTTTCAATATAAATTTGGAATACAAGGCATTTGATCTTTCATGTTTGATTCAAGGAGTTGAAGGAGTTAAAGTATTTAATGGCTATAAGTACTCAACTTACAATATGAGTGAGCAAACCTACAATCGAGATAATCGTATATTGGATGCCTGGACTCCCGAAAATCAGAATACAGATATTCCCAGACTATCCACCGCTGATGACAACCGTAACTTCGGAACCAATTCAACTTGGTACCTGGAAGATGCTTCTTACATACGTTTGAAGAACATCACAATTGGTTATTCTCTGCCAGAAAATACATTGAATAAATTAGTAAAAGGTTCTTCTCTAAGGTTATATGTTACAGCAGAAAATCTATTTACTATAACTGATTATTCGGGTATGGATCCGGAAGTTGGAGGAATTGGATTTGATGTTGGTTCTTACCCTGTTTCACGCATATTGTCAACAGGTTTATCATTTTCATTCTAATCATTAATAATTATGAAAAATATTAGATTTATAAATTATATAGCCGCTACAGTTATTCTTTTAGTGGCGGGAGGGTGCTCCGAGAGTTTTACAGACCTGACACCTAAAGGAAGTGCAACAGAAGGAAACTACTGGCAAACTGATGCTGATGCTTCGGCAGGTGCCAATTCGATGTATTACTACATGAAAGATGAAGACATGTTTACCCGTGGATTTATGTGGTACATTAATGCTTCAGATGATATGATAACCGGTCGCACCAATGCAAAAGCAGATGCTGCTGTTAATTTTACTTTGAGTGGAGATGAAGGTTATTTCAGTTGGATGTATCCACAGAGTTATAAAATTATCCGAAGGGCAAACGACGTTCTTGTGCATGTGCCGGAGATAGACATGGATGCTACACTGAAGGATCGGATTTTAGGTGAAGCCTATTTTATGCGTGGGTTTCATAATTTCTGGTTGGCACATACATATGGCGACAATGGACCTAACGGAGGTATTCCTATTGTAACAAAAGAGAATATGTATGATGATCATTTTACTCGTACCGCAAGTGTAACTGAAAATTATGCTCAAATAATTAGTGATATGGGAAAAGCAGCCGAATTGCTTCCTCTCTTCACTACTTATGCTTCTGAAGATTTAGGGCGTGCTCATAAAGATGCAGCGTTAGCATACATTGCAAAAACATATATGTATTGGGCTCAATACGATAATTCAAAATGGGCTAAAGTGGTAGAGTATTGTGATAAGGTGACCAATTCAGGCTCGGGTAGAGAATTATTGGATACTGATAGTCCAGAGGCTGATTTCCATAACTTGTTTACATTCAATGAAAACTTCGGATCAGAGTACATTTGGTCGGTTGTTTCAGGAACTGATGCAGGAAGTAAATTGCCTGGAGTTATGCTCGAAAATAAAGGTTGGGGAGATTATAATGGTTGGGGTTACTATCAGCCAACTCTTGAACTTTATGATGCATTTGAAGAAGGCGATAATCGTAGAAAGGAAACAATATTAGAATTTGGGCAAGAGTTTCAGTGGTTTGGTGAAACACGTCGTTACACCTCTCAAAACTCACAATCTGGCTTTCAGTTTAATAAATACATGGATGCATACGGTTATTCAAATCCGGTAGGATCTACAATTAATCCAAATGGAAATGATCCAACAACCATTGCAGATGTTCCAATTCTTCGTTATGCCGAAGTTCTTCTAATGAAAGCTGAAGCTTTATTGATGCAGGGACAGAATGCAGATGTATCGATTAATGCAGTTCGTGATCGTGCCGGATTGGCTCCACTTTCAAATGCAACAATGGCTGATTTAAAACACGAGCGCAGGGTGGAGTTTGCTGGTGAATTTGCAAATCGTCATTTTGATCTGGTTCGCTGGGGTGATGCTGATGATGCTTACAACATGCCACTACATGGAAGAGATTATGCCGATAAAACAAATCCCGATTCACCATTCACCATTAAAGAAGTTCGTGCTGCTCGTCCTCAGTTCGACCCAAATGTACATCATGTTTGGATTATTCCTAATGATGATGTTGCAATTTCAGGTATTGAACAAAACAAAGGCTGGAACTAAGGAAATGAATTATTATTAATAGCGTGTAGTAAGAAGTAAAACAATAACAAATGAAAAAGAATATATTTTTTATATTGCTAAGTGCAGTATTTCTGGTTTGGGCATGTGACGATTCTTTGCCGGAAGTTGACGATAGGATGCTTGGAGTTGATGTGAGTTTTGAACATATCAACCCGGTTTCTGGCGAATCCGAATCGAATGTATTTGAGGGTTTGTATCGAAAGGAAAATATGGTGAAGATTGCTCTTGCTTCGCCAAAAATAATTGATAAAATTAGCGTAGTAAGCACTATTACCGGTGATATGCTAGAAACGAGAGAATTGAAAGGAAATTCTGCTTCTTTTGAATATTCAATTGCAAGCCTGAACATTCCTTTTGGACAAAGTACAGACTTGGTATTTTACTTGTATTATGATGATAATGGTGAATCGGGTTTTGATTACCCTTCAATGAAATCAATTTCATATAAAATTATTAGTGATGTACCTTCCGTTGTTAATTTCAAGAAATCGGATGGCTCTGTAGAGGAATTAAGCACCATTGGTTTTAATGTAAGCGAATTTTATGAACTTCCGTTGAAAGGCGTTGCTGCTTCATTTAAAGCTGATGAAAATTCTTTTCTGGAAGTAGCAAACAGTCCATTGCTTAAATTTGGAGCGGCTGGAGATTTCTCTGTGAGTTTTTGGGTGAAATCGGATCATGAAATCAGCGATCCTGCGATGATGGGAACAATGGATTGGAACAGTGGCGATAACCAAGGGTGGGTTATTGCTTGGAGGAATGGTAAACTACGTGTTGTCGCAACTAGTGACGATCCTGAAGTATCAAAATGTGACTTTCGTGAAGAAGGCGACCTCATACCGTCAATGATAGGAACAGAGTGGTATTTTATAACTGTTTCTTTCGATCGAGACGAAAAGGCTCGCATTTTTAGAAATGGTGTGGAAACTGTTTCTGGTTCAATGACTCCAGGGAATTTGGATAATGGTACCACTGTAAAAATTAATCAGGACGGTACTGGTGATTATGGTAATAAACTTGGAGCTGACTATAGTAATGTGGTTTTCTATGATTATGCCTTAACCGAGGCGCAGGCTTTGGTTATCTATGATGCAACTAAATAATCAATAACGTTGAACAGGCATTGCGAGTGTTCATTGTTCGTGATGCCTGTTTTTTTTTCTATCTCTCATTTTTTTTATCTTCGGCACTATATAATCCTTTGCCCCATGATGATGTTTAATCGTAGGAAGGTAAAAACCGTATTTCCCCAGTACTAAAAAATCACATCATAATGAAAATTTTATTGTCGATTACCGGTGTATTTTTCTGTTTAATAGTTTATTCTCAACCTGTTGCCCATTCGCACAATGATTATGAACACACTCGACCGCTTTTCGATGCCTTGGATTGTAATTTTAAAAGCATTGAGGCTGATGTTTATTCCATTGGCGATTTCCTTTTTGTAGCACACGATTTTAATGACATAAAATCTGGGCAAACACTGCGGAATCTTTATCTGGAACCGCTTAAAAATCAAATTCTTAGAAATAATGGGTCTGTTTATGGAAATGATGAAGAGATAATCTTATTTATCGACATAAAAGCTGAGGGCCTAAAAACTTATAAACTGCTGCATAATATCCTTCAGGATTATAAAGAATATTTATCAGTATTTGAAAATGGAGTAAAAACAGAAGGTAATATTTTGGTTGTTGTTTCCGGAGAGCGTCCCTTTGAATTTATGGAGTCGCAAACCATTCGTTTTGCGGGTTACGATGGCAGATTAAATAACCTCGACTCGGAAATTTCTTCGTTGTTAATGCCAATTGTGAGTGATGATTGGAGCAACCATTTTAAATGGAATGGTATAGGCGAATTTCCTTCAAACGAAAAAGAAAAATTACATTTATTAGCGACTAAAGCGAAAAGCAAAGGTTATATCCTTCGTTTTTGGGGGACTCCAAACAAAACTGTTCAACAGCGAAATGCGGTTTGGAAAGAGTTAATAAATGCGGGGGTTGGACTAATTGGAACCGATAATCTGGAAGAGTTACAACAGTTTTTAGAATCGCTGGAATAAACGGAGAATTGCTGATAAATAAGAAAGCGTTATAATGAAATTATTTGTTTCAATACTATTGTTCTGTTTGGGATGGTTATTTTCTTTTTCCTGTAATGGTGAGGAAAAAATTAAATATGTGAATCCGTTTATTGGTACCTCGCAAACCTTAAAACCTTCGAACTGGGAAGGACACGGGAGAACTTATCCCGGTGCAGTGGCACCATTTGGGTATATTCAGTTATCTCCCGAAACCCGGGTTTCTGCTGATAAAGGTTACGATTACCGTGATAATAAGATTTATTTTTTTAGTAGTTTCGGACATAGAAGTGGTTATCCAAACGGATCGGCGGGGAGCTGTTTTATTATGCCCATCGAAAATCAAGCTTCTTTTCAGTTGCGAAAGAACAGCCGTACTTTTTCTCACCTGAATGAAATAGCCGAACCCGGTTATTATAAAGTTGAATTTATTGATAACGAAACTACTGTTGAAACCACAGCTTCAACACGAGCTGGGATGTTCCGTTTTAGCTACAAAAGCTCCATTATTCCTAAAGTATTTATAGGAGATATTGGCGAATTTGAATTGATTGCAGACTCCATAATTAAAGGAAGAAGCAGGCATAGTGTACTTGAATTTAATACCAAATGGAGTAGTGTAGAAAAAATAAGCGACGGTATTATTTTAACTTTTGAAAAACAGTTGGATAAAACATTATTGCTAAAGTTGAGCAGCTCATCGGTAAGTTTTAATAATGCACAAGAAAATTTAGAATTGGAGGTTCCTCATTGGAATTTTGACCGATTAAAAAACGAAACACAAAACGCATGGGAAGCACAGTTGTCTGTTATTGAAGTAAAAGAGGGATCCATTCAAAATAAAACAAAATTCTATTCGGCTCTTTATCATTCAATGCTTCTGCCTTGGATTGATTCGGACTATAATGGTGAATATAAAGGTGCCGATAATAAAACGTATAAAGCCAAAGGAATAAATCATTACAACACTTTCTCTCCATGGGATACTTTCCGATCGTTACATCCACTTTTGTGTATTGTTGCTCCTCAAAGGCAAAATGATATGATTATTTCAATGCTGGAGATTTTTGAGCAGTCCAATCAATTACCTGATTATCCGATGACCGGCTACCATTCCATTCCCATGATTGTTGATTCCTATTTTAAAAATATTACCAATTTCGATAAAGATTTGGCATACAAAGCAATGAAAGAAAGTGTGGTAAATGCCCCCTTTATTTATGAAGATATGTTGTCGTACATTTCAAAAGGATATGTGCCTTCCACTTTCCCGGAATCGGTTACAAGAACGGTTGAATATGCTTACAACGATTGGGCTTTATCACAATATGCAAAAAATGTGATGAACAATTCCGAAGACTATTTGGCCCTTTCTAAAAGAGGTTTTAACTACCGAAATTTATTTGATCCGGAACAATTATTTTTAGTGCCGCGCGAGAATGAAAATTTTATAAAATCGAATGGTAATTTTGGTTTTAAGGAGGGCGACAAATGGAATTATTCATTTTTTGTTCCTCATAATCCGAGAGATTTAATTAATCTGATGGGGAACGACGAAGAGTTTACAAATTTGTTGGACAGTGCAATTCATAGCGGTCGAATTTTGTTTGATAACGAACCTAACTTTCATATTCCTTATCTTTTTAATTATTCAAAAAAACCATCAAAAACTCAGGAATGGGTTTCAAAAATTAGGGAATTATATTTTACTGCAAATGAAGGTGGCCTTCCCGGAAATGATGATTTGGGATCGATGTCGAGTTGGTTTGTTTTTAATGCTTTAGGTTTTTACCCGGTTTGTCCTGGTGTTCCTGAATATAATATTGGAACTCCGTTATTTGGCGAAGTGGTAATTCATACGGAAGGAAACAAACAATTTGTAATAAAAGGAGCCGGTACTTCACTAAAAAACAAATACATTAAATCGGCATCTTTAAATGGTGAGAAATTAAATAAAACGTGGTTCAGGCATTCGTCGATTATTAAAGATGGTGAGCTTAATTTTGTAATGGACAGTGTGCCTTCACTTTGGGCAACTCAATCAAATTCGGCGGCATATTCGGCAACAATAAACAAGTCTGATATTGTTGTTAATTCTATATCAACTTCAAAAAGAAGTGTTGAGCCTCACGAATTATTTTGGGTTAAATTTTATTTGAAAAATATTGGAAGTACCGGAGTTGAAAAAGTACGGGTGCTTGTAAATGGAGTAGAGAAAGCAGTAAAAAATGTTTTTGTAAAAGAAGATAATTCAATAATTGACTCAATAAGTTGCAGGTTGTACAAACCGGGTTTAACCGAATTAATGATATACGGATCTGATGAAAGAACCCGAATTAATGTGAAAGAATCGAATCACAGTAAAATGGAATATTCTCAATTGTCTTATTCGGCGTTAATCCAAGATACCGCAAAACAACAAATTCGGTTTTTAATAAAAAATATTGGTGGAGCTGCTGGTAATTCTACTGTCAATATTTATTTAAATGATAAATTATTTAAAACAGATACCATTTTTCTTGAACCCGGAGAAACAAAAAAATTGAAATACAATATTATCGGTTTTGGGTTGGGAATGAATAAAATTGAAGTGGGGAATTTGGTGGAATCTTTTAAAGTCTTTGATAAAAATAGTTCAGCAACATTGGTTGATCTCAATTTTAAAAACGGAAAAATGGGGCAGTTGCCTGACCAGTCGGGGTTATCAAATCACGGAATAATTAAAAGTATAAATCCATTAATTATTAATAAAAAAGGGTTTGATGACACCGCTTTTGTAGAAATTAAAACTAATTCAACTTTCAGTGTACTTAAAAATGAAATTACTTTAATGGCTTGGGTAAAGGTTTCAAAGCAAAACAAACAGTTAAGTTCGATAATTACCCAAGGAGACCACAATGTAATTCAACTAATTGATAATCATCAAATCGAGTTTTTTATTGGAGGATGGGGAAGAGGAATTTGCCTTGTGGATTTACCAAATCCTATTATTGGGCAATGGCATCATATTGCTGGTGTTTGCGATGGCAAAAGTCTAAAAGTTTATGTTGACGGTGAGTTAAAAGGAACGGCAGAATTAAATAATTATGCACCTTTAAATGCACATGAAAACTGGAGCTTAGGACGAAATGAAGAGTTCCCGAATAAAAGAATTTTTTATGGAGAAATGGATGATGTGAAGATTTGCATTACTGCTTTATCGAAAAAAGAAATAGATACTATAATTAAAAATGAAAAGAATAAATATTAAGGCGATGAAAAATATTTTTGCTCTAATAATAGGAGTGTTATTGCTTATTTCAGCTCAGGCACAAAATAAGTACGCTGAGAAAAGTGCCAATATTGAACATACTTATAAAAGTATGGAAGTTTATCCGGTTAAAACCATTAAACCAACCAAGGGTAAAAAGGTTAGAAATGTAATTTTAATGATTGCTGACGGAATGGGTATTTCTCATTTTTCTGCTGCATGGATAGCCAATAAAGGGCAACTGAATATAGATAATTGTATGTACACAGGTTTGGTGAAAACTTTTGCTGCCAACAAATTAATAACTGATTCGGGTGCAGCAGGATCGGCAATGGCCACTGGAAAAAAGGGAAATTATCATTCCATATCAGTTGACTCCAACAATAATTCACTTAATTCTTTAACTGATTTAGCCAAAAACAGAGGGCTTTCTACTGGCATTGTGGTTACTTGCGGGTTAACAGATGCAACACCCGCAACTTTTTGTGCGAATAATACGGAACGGGATAACGAAGAAGATTTAGCTGCCGATTTTACCAGTTGTGAAGTTGATTTTTTATTTGGTGGTGGTCGTAATAAATTTCATAATCGTGCTGATAATCGAAATATATTGACTGAAATGGAAGCAAAAGGATATACCGTTTGCAACACTTTAGACGAAACCATAGCCTCACAGGATAATAAAATTTTAGCCATTTTGGAAGAAGGCCAACTTCCACTTGCAGACGAGCGTGGCGACCTTTTTCAAAAGGCGACAGGAAAAGCATTGGAGTTATTAAGCAAAAATAAGAATGGATTTTTTGCCATGATTGAAGGTTCACGAATTGACGACTGTGGTCATTGGAATGATTTGCCAAAACTGGTAAAGGAAATTGGTGATTTTGATCGTACAGTGGGACATGTATTACAATGGGCGGAAAAAGATGGTAAAACTTTAGTGGTTATTCTTTCTGATCATGAAACCGGTGGACTTTCAATTACTGGTGGTGAAATATCGAATGGCGAAGTAACAGGCAGGTTTGCCAATAAAGAGCATTCAGGTATTTTAGTTCCTGTTTACACTTATGGGCCTCAATCGCATCAATTTACCGGCATTATAGACAACACCGATATTTTTAGAAAGATAAAATCAATATTAAACTTATAGTAATGATAAAACGACGACAATTTATAAAAACATCTGCAAGCGTAGCTGCCGGACTGGGAATTGGTATTCCTTCCTTATTTGGAAACGAGAGCAAAACATTTGCAAATAACCGCCCGAATATTCAAAAACGTAACTTTCATAGCGATGCGGTGGAGAAAACAATTCTTCGGATGAAAAATGTAATTCGCGATCCTGAATTGAGTCTTTTGTTCGAAAACTGTTTCCCAAATACACTGGATACAACTGTTAAATTCTCAATGAAAAATGGGAATCCAGATACTTTTGTTATTACAGGAGATATTGATGCAATGTGGTTAAGAGATTCGTCTGCACAGGTTTGGCCATATCTTCCGCTAATAAATGAAGACCCTAAACTTGAAAAATTAATTGAAGGTGTGGTTCGACGACAAACGGAGTGCATTCTTATCGACTCGTATGCAAACGCTTTCAATAACGGCCCAACCGGATCTGATTGGGAAAGCGATATCACAGAAATGAAGCCCGAACTTCATGAACGAAAATGGGAAATCGATTCGTTGTGTTATCCTATTCGGCTGGCATATCATTATTGGAAAAAAAGTGGAAATACATCGGTATTCGATGAAAAATGGCAGAGTGCCATGAAATTGATTCTGAAAACTTTTCGTGAACAACAGCGTTTTTCCGGGAAAGGTCCATATTCGTTTATGCGTGTAACTGAATTTGCGACCGATACTTGTCCGGGAAAAGGATGGGGGAATCCGGCAAAACCAAATGGATTAATTTGCTCTTCGTTTCGACCTTCTGACGATGCAACAACATATTTATATTT
The DNA here is from genome assembly GCA_964476535.1 of uncultured Maribellus sp. GTDB lineage: Bacteria > Bacteroidota > Bacteroidia > Bacteroidales > Prolixibacteraceae > Draconibacterium. The sequence continues at coordinate 5,245 of CAYZBC010000045.1, read as the reverse complement.
AATTCCATCCAACTATTTCGCTGTTGTTTCCCTTCGTCAATTATCCGAAATTTTTAACGATGTACTTTCTCAAAAAGAGTTTTCAAAAGAGTGCGATGAGCTTGCTTCCGAAGTTGAAAATGCTTTAGCTTCTTTTGCGGTTGATAGTCATTTAGATTATGGAGATATTTTGGCGTTTGAAGCTGACGGATTTGGTAATAGTCTTTATATGGATGATGCTAATGTTCCAAGTTTGCTGTCTCTTCCTTATTTGGGGGCAATTTCTACCGAGAATCCATTGTACCAGCGAACCCGAAAATTTATTCTTAGCGAAGATAATCCATGGTTTTGGAAAGGCGAAGCTGCTGAGGGAATTGGAGGTCCGCATGTTGGAGAATTTTATATCTGGCCAATGGCAATAATTATGCGGGCATTAACAAGTACCGATTCAAAAGAGATTGCAAAATGTTTATCGATGCTAAAATATACGCATGCCGAAACCGGATTTATGCATGAGACATTTCATAAAGATAATCCTGAAGATTTTACAAGAAGTTGGTTTGCCTGGGCAAATACCCTGTTTGGCGAATTAATTTTAAAGGTAAATGATGAGCATCCCGAATTACTTGCAAAGGTTTATTAATTATAAAATATTTATGATATGAAATGTAGAAAACAGGTTCATCTTCGTTCTTTCTTTATATTTTTCTGCCTGGTGGTTTGCTTTTATCCGGTAGTAGCTCAGAATTCAGTTCAGTTTAAATTTAATAAAAATAAGACTTTTAAAGTTGCTCAGTTTACAGATATTCACTGGGATAATAATTCGGAAAACTGTCTGGAAACTATTGAAACCATTGAGTTTGTTTTAAAGATTGAAAAACCTGACTTAGCTGTTATTACCGGCGATATAGTAACTGCAAGTCCGGCTGTTGAAGGTTGGAAAGCGGTAGCAAAACCTTTTATTCAGGCTCAGGTGCCCTGGACAGTCACTCTTGGAAACCATGATGCAGAACCGGGTATTTCTCGCGATGAGATTTTTGAATTGCTGCAAACACTTCCATTTTTTGTTGGAAATAAAGGCACGGATTTAACGGGGTGTGGAAATTATAACATCCCAATTAAAGCTTCTGATAACAGTAAAACGGCTGCTGCGATTTATTGTTTCGATTCAAATTCGTATTCCGTCAATAAAAAACAAAGCGATTACGATTGGATTCATTTCGACCAGATTAACTGGTATCGAAATGAAAGTAAAAAGACAACTTCTTTAAATAATAATTCACCCATTCCGTCATTGGCATTTTTCCATATTCCAATACCCGAATACAATTTGATTGTTGGAAAAGAGACAACCATGGGCGAGCAATTTGAAGGTGTCGCTTCTGCAGATGTTAATTCCGGAATATTTGCTTCAATGCTCGAAATGAAAGATATAATGGGCGTTTTTGTTGGGCACGACCACGATAATAATTACATCGGAATTCATAAAGATATTGCTTTGGCTTTCGGACAAGTTACCGGAGCTGATGCGTATGGTGATTTTGACCGTGGAAGCCGAATTATTGAATTGAAAGAGGGAGAATATAGTTTTGATACTTGGATTCGGACCATAAAAGGTGAAGATTTTAAATACAATTATCCATCGGGTTTATTATATGATGATAATTCTGTTGAATACAGTGTGGCGAATCCTGTTGAAGATTTAACTCAGGGGATTGCTTATAATTACTATGAAGGAAAATTTAATTCAACGGAAGATATTGCCGGTTCAAAGGTTGTTAAAAGTGGCTTTCTGAATAATATCTCTTTGAATCCCGCAAAAGTTGACGATTATTTTGCGTTTGAATTCAACGCATTCTTAAAAATTGAGAAAAAGGGTGTTTACCGGTTTTACAATTATTCGGATGATGGTTCCCGATTGTTTATCGATGGTAAATTAGTAGTCGACAATGACGGTTCGCACAGTGCCGGACGAAAAGATGGAAGTATTGCGCTCGAAAAAGGATATCACAAACTTAAGGTAATGTACTTCGAAAGTTATATGGGAGATGAGTTGGAGGTTGGAATTTCAGGCTTAAGTATTCGCGAAACGAAAATTCCGGATAATATGCTTTTCAGAAAAAAATAGATAATAATAAATTGTATAAATCATTAAAACCAAAACCAATGAAAACAAATCGAAGAAAATTTCTGAAAGCTGGAGCAATTGCCGGAACTTCGCTAATTTGTGCTCCTGCTTTTGGAGCCGCAGAAGAAAAGAAACATATTTATAAGTTACCGTATAAAAATACTTACGTTAAAAATGGTTTTGTTGCCGAGAATGATTTTCGGCGCGATAAACCAAATTTTTTAGATGCCCCCACTTTTAAGCTGGCAAAGGAAACTCTACCTTCTCCTTTTTGGAAAGGAAATCAGGATGCCATCGATATGTATTGGAAAGCCTGGGAAATTGGGATCAAAAACATTCGTAAACCATCGGAAGAATCAGGATTTGTATCAACTTATATTGATACGGCCTACAATGGCAATATTTTTATGTGGGATTCGGCATTTATAACCATGTTTGCACGCTACGGCTCCCGAGTGTTCCCCTTTCAGCAAACGCTTGATAATTTTTATGCAAAACAACATCTCGATGGATTTATTTGTCGGGAAATAAAAGGCGATACTGGCGAAGATTGTTTTCACCGGTACGATCCAACAAGTACCGGTCCAAATATTATTCCATGGAGTGAATTGGAATATTACAAGCAGTTTGGTGACTGGGACAGGGTAAATAAAGTTTTCCCTGCATTGGCAGCATTTAGTCGTTGGTTGCGATTGAATCGTACCTGGCGCGATGGTTCGTATTGGACAAGTGGCTGGGGATCTGGCATGGATAATCAACCTCGTGTACCCAAAAAGTACAATATGATTTATAGTCACGGGCACATGGTTTGGCTCGATGCCTGTTTGCAGCAATTAATGGTTGACCGTATTTTGCTTCAGTTTGGTTTTGTACTCGAACGCTGGCAGGAAATTGAAGACATTGAAGATGAAATTGGCTTCCTTTCTAAATACATCAAAGAAAATTTATGGGATGAAAAAACTGGGTTTTTGTACGATTTATATGCCGATGGTAATTTAAGTACAATGAAGGGTATTAGTGCATTTTGGGCCTTGCATGCCGATGTTTTAGATAAACCACAACTCGATAAACTGGTGGAGCATTTGAAAGACCCTGCCACATTTAACCGCAAATTCCCGGTGCCTTCATTATCGGCCGACCACGAAAAATATCAGGACGATGGTCGCTACTGGCAAGGTGGAGTTTGGGCTCCGGCCAATTTTATGGTAATTAAAGGTCTCCAGAAAAATGAGTATCACGATTTGGCTTTTGATTTGGCAAAACGTCATCACGATCAAATTTTAGAAGTTTTTAAAAACACAGGGACTTTCTGGGAATATTATGCTCCAGAGAGTGCAAATCCGGGATTATTGGCACGTCCCGATTTTGTTGGCTGGACAGGGCTTCCTCCAATTTCAGTATTAATAGAAGTTCTTTTTGGTATTAACAGCGACTTTGGTAAAAAAACTATTAGCTGGAATGTAAATCTGCTTGAAGAGCATGGATTAGAGCGTTATCCTATTGGCGAAGAAGGAATGCTGAGCTTTAAATGCTCGGGGCGTCAGTCGGCTAATCAACGACCCAATGTTGAAATAATATCCAATATTCCACTAAAACTCCAATTGAGTTGGAAAGGTGGGAAAGAAGATTTAAATATTGTAACAGGGGTAAATAAGTTTTAATAATATTGATGCAAGCGGTGCCAGCATAAAACACATTGTTTTTTGCTGGCGCTTGCTTGTCTTTTAGTAATAAATTTTCTTTATGAAAAGAAGAGATTTTGTCAGGAATACTGTTTTGGCTTCTGCCGCGCTGGGGTTGCAATCGTTTGGTTTAAAAAGAAGCAAAAAACTGGATGTTACTTTCTTTGTGGCAGCTGATACGCATTTCGATCCACCACCAGATTCCGATACATATTTTCATGTGAGAGCTATGAACAGAATTCCCGGAAACGTGAGTTGGCCAAAAGAAATTGATGGGAAACCTACAAATTTTGGTAGTGCAGGTTTAAAAATGGCTAAACCCAGTGGAATTATTTTGGCAGGCGATATTCTTGATAAAGCAGATCCCGATGCTTTGGATTTATTTCGTCAGCGTTATGAACAGGGTTTGGGAGATAAACAAATTAACTATCCGGTTTACCTTGGCTTAGGAAATCACGATATAAATCCTGTAATCGAAGGGAAGGAAAAATTGGAAGGACGGCAGCGAATGTGGAACTATGTTGAAGAAAGACATAAAGGACGAAATGCTCCGGTTCCGGTTTGTAATTTTGATGCTGACTCTCGCAATTATTCCTGGGATTGGGAGAATTTACATTTGGTACAAACTCACTTGTTTGCAGGTGCTACCAGCGAGAATCAACCAAGTAGTCTCAAATGGCTTGAAAAGGACCTGCATAAAAGTGCTTCAGACGGGCGTCCTGTTGTTATCATTCAACATTATGGATTCGATAATTGGGCATTAAAATGGTGGACGGATAAAGAGCGAGAAGATTTATTTACTCTTTTGAGAAAATATAATGTGGTGGCAATATTTGCAGGTCATAGTCATTTTGCTGAAAATTTGAAATGGGAGGGGATTCCTGTTTTTCAGGTAAATAATGCATGGCCGGAAATTAATGGCGGGAATAACGATGGCAATGGTTCTTTTGCGGTTGTTCATATTACTAATAATTTTATTGATATGGCTACCTGCACCTGGCTAGATGGAGATGGAAACGTAAAAATAAAAGCTCCTTTTTATTCCTTTTCGTTTTGAGAAAAATGCCTTTAAAGTTTCTCTGGATTATTTGATTTGAGCTCTTCGTTGTGCCCGAAATAATGCCGGTGATATTCCCGTTTTTTGTTTAAGCAGACGGCAAAAATAATAATCTGAATCAAACCCGAATTTAAAGGCAATTTCTTTTGCTTTCTATTCGGTATTTAATTAGGCAAGTTTCCAACAAAAATACAACCAGATATTGAACCGGTCCAATTGCAGAACTATATAAAATTACTTACTGAAAAGGACTTTAGCACAGAGAAAACAAGAAAGACGGCAAAGGGTTGGAAGCGTTCAAAAGTAAATACTGTAACGGTTTGGCATTGGGACGGGAAAGAGGAAAAAGCCTGCAAAAGGACATTGGTTATCACCAAATCTGAGAAGATAAAATATTCA
>CAYZBC010000044.1:0-23498 GCA_964476535.1 uncultured Maribellus sp. | reverse complement strand
AATAAAAAAATTAAATATAAGTAACTCTATTTTGTTGTTGCAATTACTCCTCTGAAATAACCAATAGACTCAGCAATTCCTAAAAATGGATTGTCCATATTTCTTTCATGTTCTAAACTGATAACACCCGAATAGTTCACTTCGCGCATCATTTTCACCAAGGCCGGAAAGTCAATTATTCCGCGGCCAACTTCAACCGAGTAACCCAAACCTGTATTTCCTGTTACATCTTTTAAATGCATATCGAAAACGCGGGTGTGGTACTTTTTTAGATCAGCTACCGGATCTTTCCCGTTGCGAGTATCGTGTCCAATATCCAGACACATTCCAATACGTGGATCCAAATTTTTAGTTTGCTTCCAAACTTCATCCGCATCCTGATAAATATCGATATCCGGTCCATGCAAATGTATAGCATAATTTATATCGTATTCTTTCACTTTTTTATCAACGTACGGTAAAAGTTCATACCCGGGAACACCGACAATTGTCTTCACTCCCACTCTTTTAGCGTATTCAAAGTATTTGTCGATATCGGCTTCTGTTTTCATGTAAAGCGGACCAACGGCATAACCGGTAACATCATATTCTTTTAGTTTGGCATGAAAAGTAGCAATTTCTTCATCGGTACTGGTAACCGGTAAATGAAAATCTTTAATACATAAATAGTGCACATCACACCGTTGCAAGGTTTCTAATGTTGTTTGGAGATCGAATTTTACAAACGTGTAACCGGCCATTCCAAGTTTAAACGATTCGCCTGTTTCTGGAGCAGGTTGAGGATCTGGACGTTCTTGCGCCTGGACAAAAAATGTCATTACTAGTAATATTGAAATAACAACAAAAATGGATTTTTTTCTCATGATTTTGGAATGTTTAAATTAATGCTCAAAACTAATAAAATTAAATGTAATTTATTGGATTGCAAATATTCCCTGAGCGAATAAAAACACCAATAAAGAATTTTCCGTTAGTTAATATTTCACCTTTTTTTGTTTATTTCTTCAAGACAATTATTCTTCCATAAAATACCTCAACTGATCCATCATTATAGGCACGTCCTCTTTTTCAACTCCCTGTTCCAAAAGATGATTCAAATCTTCTTCAAATACATCAAAAAATTCTGTCTGAGTAAAATCTGTTTGTGCTATCGATTTTTTATAAAACTCCAATGCTAATTTTCGTTTACCCAAACTCCACTGCACATGTCCCATATTCATTAAATCGTGCTTATTGGGTTCATCATCAATTAATTTCTGAAAATATTTTTCGGCCTGTTCTTTTTTGCCGGTTACAAACGAACACCATCCAAGTGGCCGCCACACTTTTTCATTTCCCGAAGCCAGGTATTCAACTTTAAAGTAGCTTTTTAATGCATCTTCAAACTGCTCTAACTCCAGGTAACAATGCCCAATATTAAGTTGAATATTTAAATCCTCCTCGTCTAATTTTTCAGCTTCAAGGTAATATTCCAAAGCTTTTTTCGGCTGCCTCAAATTCCGATAACAAAGTGCTATTTTTTTGAAATTCCACAATTTGTTCAAACCATACAATTCGGCTTTTTTGTACGCGGCTAATGCCGTTTCGAAGTCGCCTAATTTCTGGTAACAAAATCCCAATTTCTGGTAAAGCTCACCATTTTTATCGGAATGAAGTAAATGTTTGAAAATCTCCACAGCCTCTTCAAAATGATTCTTTAAAAAATAATATTCTGCAATGTTCCGAAGAATTTTATCGTCTTCTTTTAAGATTTTGCCCAGCACAATTTTATTATGAAAATCGAATCGCCAATTAAAAATATCTTCAAAATCGTTTTTTCGCGGATGCAGTTTATAAAAACGGTACAAATCCTGAATGATTTGATTGGAGACAAAACCCGATTTTTTCCCGGGTTCGGTTAACTCCTCATCTTCCTGCAACTCGTTAAACTGACTCATTTCTGCTTTCATTCCTTCGGCCATAAACTCGCGGTTTTCTTTGGGCAAATTTTGAATGCTAAAACAAAAGGAATATTTATCGGAGTTGCACAAAATTGGAGCACTTTTTATGGCCTCAATAAACTGTGTATTTGTTTCATCCACAACATCAACAAGTTGAGAAATATCAGGATTTTCGGCAAAAAACGGCATAAACCAGTTGGAAAATTCGTTAAAAAACGGGAACATTTTAAGCATTGAAAAGGACCCCATAAAAACATCGGCTCCTTCCATTTGCAGCTCAGAAAATTCTTCCATTTTATTCATCAATCCCGGAGAATCCTTAAAAATCTCCTCCCATTCCGGATTCTTATCATCGCTTAGCCCTTCCTGCATCAAACTGTCAAGGTTCATTTTATCTTTCAGATTGGGGCTAATTTTTATCATTTCAGGAATAATTTCATCCTTAATTTTTTTCTGAATCTTTTCGGTTTCCTTACTTCTGATAAACTGAACAATAACCCGTTCAAGGTTTTGTTTGAAATTCGGATCTTCGTTTACAATTTTTAAACGTCCCGAAATAGCCGGATAAAGTGGCATTCGCAAATCGTACTTGTAAAAATTAATCAACAAACCAACCAAAGCACGTTGTTTCAACTCCTCATTTTCCAAATCATAAACATCGAAAAGCAACGAAAATTTTTCCTCGTCGAAATGACGAAGTAAACTTAATGTAAGAGAAGAAACTAAAAAGGATTGATAAGAAATTTCTATTAAATCATTGGTAAAAAAACGATGCAGAAAATTAATTTCCCGGGTTTCTAAATTATCCTGAAACCAAATGTGATTAAATAGTTTAACTATTTTTTGCTGATGACTTTTAGCATCTATTTTTTTTGAAGAACTTGTAATGTCCGATTCATTAACCAAAGAGATCAACTCTTCTTGCAGGTAATAATCTTCTAATTCATTTTCCGTCGTTTCAAAATCGATGTTCAAGAAAACTTGAAAAGTTCTCTTTGTTCCGTATTCCACGGTAGATGATTTTTTCATCCGAACGGCTTCGAAAACTTTATCAGCCAATTCATAAACCGAAACAATTAGTTTCCTGTATATCTTTTGTCGCTCCGGATCTTGAATTCCTTCCACAGTATATTTCAACATGTATTGATAGGTTTGCTCCAAAGTTCGCCACTCTTCCAGAAACAGAACCAAGCCATTTGCAGAAATATACTCCTCCAAGTTATTAAAAGCAGGTTTTAATTTTCGTTCTGCCAGATTCTGGCAAATTTCGTTGTATTGTATTTTAAGTTCTTTGTCTGTCATAACTTGCATAAAATTAATTGAATGACTTGAATTCTCAAAAAATAACCCAAGGTTTAATTTCGGTTGATTTGGCTTGAAAAGCAAAATTCCACCTGACAAAACTACTTCATTTATCCGTTTCATTATAAAAACAGCATCCTATCTTGATATCCCAAAAAGATTGAAAATGATTAACACCAAATTTTTATTGGAAGATTAAAACGAAAAATAAGCAACATACCGAGGCAGATTGAATAATACAAAATCAATCCTCATTTTATAAATATTAAAACACACAATTATTATCTTTGAAAATAAATTACTAATTAACGTTCAGAATCATGAAAAGAATATCTTCCCTTTTATCTTTGTTATTCATTGTCAATTTTATTTTTGCCCAAATTCAAGAAAGTTCTGAAGCCGGATTTCTAAACCTAAACAAACCGGAACGACTGGAGTGGTTTAACGAATTGGGATTTGGAATGTTTATTCATTTTAGTTTCGATAGCCAGCTGGGAGTTGTAATCAGCCATTCAATGGTTGGTGCATCCGACGAATATTTAGAACGATTTGTGAATGAACTTCCCAAAACTTTCAACCCTAAAAAATACGATGCCACAGAAATTGCAACTTTAGCAAAATTGGCGGGAATGAAATACATCGTTTTTACCACAAAACACCACTCCGGTTTTTGCATGTGGGACACCGAAACTACCGACTTTAACATTATGAATACCCCCTACGGAAAAGATTTAATAGCGGAATATGTAGAAGCAACCCGCGCCGCTGGTCTTGCTGTTGGGTTTTATTATTCCCCCGAAGATTTCAATTTTTTACATGATAATAAATTACAAGTCCGACGTCGTTTTACAGAACCTATTCCTGAAAAAATAATGAAAAAATACGTTGAACTTGTCGAACTTCAGAGTATTGAATTGATGGCAAAGTATGGCGATATAGACATTATCTTTTTTGATGGCGGCGAAGGTGCTTTGCAAGAAAAATGCAAGGAAATAGTTTGGGAATTGCAACCCAACATTATTGTTACACGCGGGGCTATAAAAACACCGGAGCAAACAGTACCAGGAATTGCATCCAAAGAACCATGGGAATCGTGTATAACAATGGGGACACAATGGGCATATAAACCAACTACAGAGGCATATAAAAGCGGAGCCAGACTAATTGAAATATTAATTGAAACGCGTGCAAAAGGAGGAAATCTTTTACTTAATGTGGGACCCAAACCAAATGGTGAACTGCCCGTTGAACAGAAAGCAAACCTGCACGAAGTAGCGGCATGGAATTTTGTAAATGGTGAAGCAGTTGAAAAAGTAACACCATGGATTTTACCCAACGAAGAGAATATTTGGTTTACGTGGAAACCTCTTGAGAAAACATTGTACGCAATTCTTACTAAAATTCCGGACTGGAAAAAAGGAACAAGAAAAGAATTCGTGATTAAATCTGTTCAAATTACCGCCAATTCAAAAGTTAGTGTTTTGGGACAATCGGGCGAATTGGTTGAGTATAGTCCGGCTACAGATGCAAGCACTTATTTCGAACAAAAAGAAGATGGTTTGTACGTTTCATGTGTTCGGGCACAACGCATTTACAACAACAGTAAATGGCACAACCCAATTATTTTGAAAATTACAAATGCCGAGCCTGCACTTGAACCTCCAGTCGTAGAAACCCAAAATGCTGAAAGAATTTCACAGGGCAAAATCGACAAACTAATCTTACATGGTAAATTAATAAAAACCGGAGACGCGGAGAAAGTGAAAGTCGGATTTCAATATCGTGAATATGCAGGTTTTGTAGAAGAACTTTATTCGGATGAATGGAAGGAGACAGAGAAAGTTGAAGTTACTGAAGAAAGAGAATTTGAATTAAATCCGAACATTAAAAAAGAGGGAAGAACATATCAGTTCCGCACATTTGTTGAGCACCCAAAATTGCGTGTTTACGGGGATATTAAACGGGTAACATTTTAGGAGGCTCACTTAATTTTTTTCTGTTGAATTTTAAATATTGTGAGAATGATTTTGTAATGTTGTCTTGACCTGATTTCAGAATCCGCTTTTTAAAAAATTCCGATTCCGCCGAATAACAAAGGGAATAACGTAACGAGAAGCATATCAATAGATTATGGCTGTCTTCTTAAATCAGACTCAGCTCAACAATCTATTTTAAAGGACTGACTGAATTAAACCAAATAATATTTCGAAATTTAATTCAACCAGTCCTTAATTTGTAACTAATATTTTTTCAATTTTTTTTCTCTTTTTTCTGCCTTTTTTTCTTTCGCCGTTTTTAGAGGTTCTTTTTTCTCCGTTTTCCGTGCATCTTGCGATTTTGCCATGATAATCTATTTTTAAAATTTATTTTATTTATTCAGAGACTGGTTATTCAATTCTTCAGTAAAAATACATTTTTAATTTTATCTGCTCCATTTAGAACTTGCTGAATTTGTTTTTTATTGCATAATATTCTCCTTTTGGACCGAGGCTATTAAAAAAAACACTCTTAATTGTCCAAATTATCTAAATGAATAAAAACACTTTTACCTTAAGAATAAAAGCTTGTTGAATAAAAGCTTGTTGAAATTATCAAATTTATTTGTTGCTTGTTAAAATTTAAAATTCAAAATTAATGCCACTCCGAAAAGTCAAAAAGTACGTCATTGCGAGGCACGAAGCAATCTTATACCACTGACAGTAAACATGTTGAGATTGCTTCCCGTTTCGTTCCTCTCGGTCGCAATGACGAAAAATCACTTTTCGGAGCAGGCTCAAAATTAATACATCACTAAAATTAGTTTTTCACCAATTTCCTACCTGATAAATTTAGAATTTCAACTTTATAATCTGCTGGTAAATCGAGTTTGTATTTAATAAAATCACTGCTTCTCTCCCACTCTAATTTTACCATTTCATCTCCAACCGGAATTTGTCCTTTGCAAGAAATAATTTCAATATCGGAGAATTGGATGGTTACTTTTCTCTCAGCACTATTAATGTCGAAAATTCCCAAAACATCGCGGTAAAATAGATGAACAACATGAGATGCAAACCCATGATTACAACTTGCAGAAGTGGAAATGTTCTCCCACAATGTTCCTGTGCGCTGTGCCATATAATCGAAAAAACCAATGGACTCGTTTAAAATTTGTGCATGTTCCTGGTTCCAGGATAACAGTTCTAAACGGAGATAATTTCCAATAAATGCATTTGCTAAATATACATCAGGAAAGGAATTGTTGTTTTTTCGTTCGGGACCAAACTGTGTAACCAATTTTTGCCAAAGTTCGGGGTACAATTCAGGAGTTGCAACATCGAAAAAGAAAGCATAATACTGACAAACTTCAGTGGTATTTTTTGTCACCTCCAAATTACCATTTTTATTGCGCAGTGCATTATCAACAAAAAATTGTCCGTTAAACGATTGCTCGCGAATAACACTACGAACTTGCTCTGCCTGCTGCCGCAGAACAGGCAGATCGTACAAATCGGCAGCTATCTCGAGAATAGCGCTATACAACATATTGGTTGGGTAATTTACATCCTGTACAAAATCGTTTGCCCGCGACCACTCCACAAAAATCCACGAATCGAGACTCTCCAACAAACCATCGCTATTTTTAAACTGTTCGAAATATTTTAGTAGAGCAAGAACTCTGGATTTTAATTCATCAACCATTTTACGGTCGTTACTTCTGTACAAATATTCTTGCAATTGAACCACAAACCACATGGCCCAGTTGGGAATAAACTCCCCGTTGTAGTGGTCTGCCGGATAACACATTGGTAACATTCCATCCGGTAAAAAGGCAAAATTTTGGGGGAGGAGGAAATTTTCAAGAAAATTCTTTTCAACCAAAGTATTTCCAGATAGATCAGCTGCTACACGTGCTGAGAAATAACTGTCGCACAACCAACCTGCACGTTCGCGCGAGGGACAATCCATAAAAATATCGACTACATTTTGTTTGAATGTCTCCACCCCAGCATTGTAAATCCTGTTTAATCGTTCATCGCTGCAATAAAAATTTGCCTTCGAAATATCAGAATTTACATATTCGCGTAAATAAATATTTCCCATTTCGCATTCACCTTCAACTACAATTATTTTTAAGTATCGAAATGTATAAGGTTCAAACGATTCTACAGAATATTTTCCGGGTGTTAGATTGTAAGTTACTGAATTAATACACCCTAAACGTTTAAAATCAACATCGTCGTTGCCCGATAGTATTTCGTCGAAAGTAAAATATACCCGACATGGTTTTGTGCAATTAATTTCAGCACCAATAAAACCTGTCGTATTCAATCCAAAATCCAGTATCTGAAAACTGTTTTGAGAAAAATTTAAACTCGTTGAACGCTCGAATTTGTCAGATTTGTAGGTTCTGGATTCTTCTTTAATTTCCTGCAAATCGATGGCAGGATTAATTGCCAATTCATTTTCAGGAAAACCACCCAACTTTTCTCCAATATTCAGAACTGCCCGGTCTTTCCAATATTTTTTTTGTTTATGCCCGCTAGTAATTTTTCCTGTAGAAACGATATGTTTTGGAGTTATAAGCAAAAAATCCGAAAACTTTATTCTGCGGGAAATAAGCTCTTTCGATTCAACTTCTTCGCACTTTAATTCATTGGGCGACAAATTTGAATTTGCCGATAAATTATAAACTTCCACGAACGTTCGTTGAAAAGAGTATCGAGGTACTTTTTGAATTCGTTCCGCAATTTGCGTTGCCCGAAAATCCTTGCTATTTTCATTTGTAGCAACTAAAACCTTATCGTTGACTGTAACTTCTGCCTGAACAAAAGAAGGCTGGTCGAGCAAATAATAACTATTTATATTGTAACCGGCTACTTCAATCGTCAAATAGTTTGTTCCCTTTATAAGCTTTTTTGAAAGATCCAACTCATCAACCCGGTAAAAGCCATGAGCTGCGCGCGCGGGTCCATAAGCAATAAATTCATCGTTTAAATAAATTCGATACAGACTTGAACCGGCTATTTTTAAGGTTGTATTCTCAATCTCCGAGATTTCAAAATTTGCCTGAAAACGAATGGATAGATTTTTTTCAAACTGTCGCCCTTCAGGCCAAATTGCTTGTGCTTTATAAAAATATGCTTTTGAATCTGATTCAGTTGTTGAATTTTCTGCCAATCCATTTTTAACGATTATTAATGAAAAACAGAAAAAACAAATAAGGAGTATGGAGTTCAGTTTCATAATTCTTTTTTGTAAAAGTATAAATATTATGTTGGTTTTATTCCATTGTATGAATGTAAAATCGTTAATAAATTTGTTTCAAGCTAAAATGAAGAGGCCACTCCTAAAAATCAAAAAGTACGTCATTGCGAGGCACAAAACAACCTTATACCATTGATAGTAAACACATTGAGATTGCTTCCCGTATCGTTCCTCACGGTTGCAATGACGAAAAATCACTTTTCAAAGCAGGCTCAATGAATAAAATACTTAAATCTCAGTTAATAATATTGGTAGATAATCCTTAATCTATTTTTGTTCGAGCCTTTTTTCTTGCCACGTCAAATTTCTCTCTCATCGTAAACAATATCTCCTTTTTAAATGAATCATTAGCTAAATTCAAATGTTCTTCTGGATCGTTTTTATGGTCATACAACTCCTCGTTTCCAGCCTCAATTTCTTCAACCCAACGTGTATATCTCCAACGGTCGGTTCTAATTGACGCTCCTTTGGCGTTGGTAATTGAGAAAGCTACAGATTCTCTCTTTGTTGGTTTTTTACCTTTTACAAAAGCAGCTAAACTTTGTCCCTGTAAAATCTGAGGTTCTTTGTCCAAGAGTCCACACAATTCGGTTAAGGTTGGGTACAAGTCGATTAATTCAGAAATAGTATTACAAGTAGTTCCGTAATTTTTCTCAAATCCTGGATAGGAAATAATCATTGGAACCCGAAGAGTTCCTTCCCACAAACTGGTTTTCGCCCAGCAGTCGTGTTCACCCAAATTGTAACCATGATCCGATATAAAAATCACAATGGTTTCTTCTCGTATTTTTAACCGATCGAGTGCATCTAGTAATCGCCCAACCTGCTAGTCCATAAAACGCACACTTGCCATGTAAGCACTAATCGTTTTCTTTTTCTGCTCTTCGTTCATTTTAAAACTTTTATCGTTTTGTTTTCGAAGGGCTTGATCGGGAACATTATCCCCAATTTCAAATTCAGGAACCTTTGTTTCATCAACCGGATAAGGTTCGAAACAATTTTCGGGAGCAATTAACGGAACATGTGGACGAACCAAACCTACTCCTAAAAAGAAGGGAGCGTCGGGTTTTAACCTGCGTTTATTGGTTCCATTATCAGGCAACTTTCCTGTTCGGTTTTCCAAAATTGCGATGGCCTGACTTGTTGTTATGTAATCCGTTTGAGTACTTTCCAGTTCATCCGGCAAAATCATTCTAGAAAAGTTTGCGCCGTAATGTAAATTACCGGGAGAAAGTAATTCCAAATCTCCCTGACTCATGGTTTCCGGCCCCATAATATTTGAAGCAAAATCCCACGAGTCAGGATCGTCACCACCCGGATCGCCACGTTCAATTCCTCCCGGAACTCCCATGTGGAAAATTTTTGAAACACGCGCCGTGTAATATCCTTGTTCCCTAAAAAATCCTGCCATAGAAGGATGGTTAGAAAGTGCAGGATTAACCGTACGGAAACTTCCTAAAACATGACTGTTTCCAGTAACACCGTTCGTTTCACAATACAATCCGCTCATTAAAGAAGCTCTCGACGGGCCACAAAGCGGATACTGACAATAGGTTCTCGCAAAACGCACACCTTCGTTTGCCAATCGGTCGAGATGTGGTGTATGTTTATCGATTCCCAGATAAGGACCAATTCGGGTATTTAGATCGTCGGAAATGATTAGGAGGATATTGGGTTTTGAGCCTTCAACTCCTCTCGTATCAAGGGTACTCAGCTGGGTAGGTTGCGCATACAAATTAAGAGATAATACTAAACACGCGATAATTAATCTTATTCCTTTATTGAAGACATTATAAGAACTAATTCTAATTGATTTAGATTGGTGAAAAGTTCAAAATTACATCGTCATCTTTAAACAACTTATTTGAAACTATTCATTTACATTATTTAATCAACTATATTTTTGGTCTGACAAAGCTTCCGCGATACGGCCGTGCCAATAATTTGGAAGCTTCTTTATTATTTACAATTGTTTGTTTTTTTGAATCCCATTCCACGATGCTATTGGAATAATACGATGCCATTGCAAGCTGCACTGTAGCAGTTGACCGGAATGCATCTTCTATTTTACAATCCAATAATCTTTTATCTTTTGCTTTTACTGCATTAAGAAAGTTTGCAACATGGTTCTCCTGCATTTCTGGTGAATTAATATTAAATTCCTTCTGCAGCTGATCTTTTCCAGCCGGCATCAAAATTATTTTATTGTCGGAAGCAAACAAAGTTCCGTTTTCGCCATAAAAGAAAATACCGTTATTTAATTGAGTAGTTAAATCGCCTGTTCCCCAAAGTCTGTGTTGCCAAATTACCGGGCATCCTTCAAAATTCATCGTTGCATTTAAGGTGTCAGGAGTTGTTATTTTTCCTTTCAAAATATTCAAACTCCCATTTGTTTCAAACGAAGTTGGCATGTCAAAACCCATAATATTTCTAATGATATCGATGTGATGAATTCCCCAATCAACAAGATGACCATTTCCATATTCTTTTTCCAATCGCCATGATTTATGACCGATATTTGGTCTGTAATCTAATTTTGGAGCTGGGCCGCACCAAGCTTCCCAGTCGAGCGATACCGGAGGATTTTGAATAGTATGATCAGCAAGTCCCGGATTATAGTGAATTTGTGCACCAATCTGATGAACTTTACCAATTTGTCCTTCATTAATTAAATTTTTAGCCTGCTTAAAAGCTTCACTTTGTCGCCGTTGAAAACCAATCTGAACAATATTACCTGCTTTTGAAACAGCCTTCACCATCGCTTTTCCTTCTTCCACATCGTAAGCGAGTGGCTTTTCGCAATAAATATCAAGGCCCTTTTCACACGCTGCAATAAATTGAAGTGCGTGCCAATGAGGCGGCGTTCCAATAAACAAAGCTTCCAACTCTTTTAAATCAAGTAAATCCTGATAATCTTTAAATTCTTTGGGGCGAGTCCCCTGCAACTTTTCAATCTCGTCAGCGCCATTTTCAAGATGAATGGAATCAACATCACAAATGGCAATAACTTCTACTCCACCAATTTTCAAAGCCGCATTAGTAATAACCATTCCGTACCAACCAGCTCCAATTAATCCTATTCTTAGTTTTCTGTTTTGAGCAAATGCAGAAATATGAAATGAAGTAATCAGGCCAGCAGTGCCAATAGATGTTTTTTGAATAAAAGATCGTCGGTTCATAATTTCAGATTTTGTTTTGAACTATAAACGTACTAAAAAAACAGATGCCCAAGGAATGGCTATTTCCGGTTTTGGAGTTTTATTTAATCCAAAATAATTGTTCGATTTTATCGGGAACAGATATCTCCATTCTTAAGTAACAAGATGGTTTGTTCCAATAAATCGCGTGAACTCTCATGAATTATAATTATGAATCTATGTCAGATTTTTCTCGTGATTGTTTCGTTCAATTAAGGAAAATGTTCTAAATGCTTTTAATATATTTGCATAAATCATAATTCATTTAATATTTTAATTTAATAAATCATGAAAAGAAATTTAACTATTTTTTCGTTATTCATCCTTTTTTTTATTTCATCGCAGCTTTATGCAGAAGTAAAACTACCCGTTATTTTTAGTGATAACATGGTTTTACAACAACAAACCGATGCTGCCATTTGGGGAACAGCGACGGCCAATAAAACCGTAAAAGTAACTACATCGTGGAACAAAAAAAGCTATTCTACAAAAGCTGATTCTGATGGAAAATGGAAGGTGAAAGTAAATACTCCTTCGGCAGGTGGTCCATTTTCAATTACCATTTCAGATGGAAAAACCTTAAAATTGAATAATGTATTAATTGGTGAAGTTTGGGTTTGCTCAGGCCAGTCGAACATGCAAATGACCATGAACGGTTACCGCAACCAACCGGTTTTAGGTTCAAACGAAGCCATTGCAACATCTACAAATAATTCCATCAGATTAATAAGCATAGAGCGGGAAAAGAGCCTTGAAACGAAGGATGATTTTTCCGGAGAATGGTTGAAATGTAATCCTGAAAATGTTGGCGATTTTAGTGCGACTGCATATTACTTTGGAAGAATGATTCAAAAAGCGCTGGATGTTCCTGTTGGATTAATTTGTTCTGCATGGGGAGGTACCCGAATCGAACCATGGATGAGTGAAAGTGGAATTAAAAACTTTGACTGGGTGAATTTACCGGATAAAAATATGGAAGGTGAATTTTCTCCACAAACACCAACCGTACTTTTTAATGCCATGATTTCTCCGATGGTAGGATTTGCAATAAAAGGTGGTCTTTGGTACCAGGGTGAATCGAACAGAAACGAACCAAAAGAATACGAAAAACTAATGTCAGGATTAGTTGAAAACTGGCGTGCTGAATGGGGAATTGGCGACTTCTCTTTTTATTATTGCCAAATTGCACCCTATAATTATGGCACAAGTGGTTTAAATTCAGCATTTCTGCGCGAAGCTCAGTTGAAAGCTTCTACTGCTATTCCAAACATGGGAATGGCTTGTTTAATGGATGTTGGCGAAAAAAGTTGTATTCATCCGGCAAACAAGGAAGTTGCGGGTGAACGCCTGGCTTATTTGGCACTTGCAAAAACTTACGAAATGAAAGGCTTCGAATTTTCCGGTCCAAAACTTGACAAAATGGAAGTTGAAGGAAGTGTAGTTAAACTTACTTTCAGACATGCAAATTACGGTTTAACAACTTTTGGAAAAGAGTTGGATAACTTTAAAATTGCCGGCGAAAACAAACGTTTTTATCCTGCACAAGCCACAATTACCGGCAAAGGAATTACTGTATTTTCGCCATCGGTTGAAAAACCAGTTGCTGTGCGTTACGCTTTTGAAGATTTTGTAGTGGGTAAACTTTTTAATAACGAAGGACTACCTGCATCGTCGTTTAGAACGGATGATTGGGAGATGAAATAGATAGAGTTGGGAGTTTAAAGTTTAAGGAAAAATACCTGAATCGAAAATTATTTTGATTCAGGTATTTTTATTTTATCACAAACCATTAAAAGAAGCTATTTGTTCTGCGAATGTTGGTTGTAGTTGTTTTATCATTAGAATAAGATAATCTAAACCTTTTTCGTACGGTTCTTTTAAGCATTCATTGCTGGAATTAAATGTTTTCGAGGGCCATTTTCTTCTGGGAATAAAGAAAATTCTTAAAGTTGACTATCCCCGTGGCAGAGCCAAGGGGTATTACGCCAACTTTATTTCAGCCCAAAAGCTGAAAATCGAATTTTCATTATTTCACCCTTCAGTCAACCGGCAATTGCCGGTTGACATCTCCCCTGAATTTCAGGGGAGAGTATATGGAACCCCAAGGCAAAGCCTCGAGGAATTCTTTTGATTAAATGGACATGCCCATTCATTTCAACAATAAAAATTTAAACGAAACAAGTTTCAACATTCACTTTACAAAAATATTAAAAAAAAAAGACCGAAAATGATAAATCACTAACGGCCTTTCTTACTAAACTAATTACTAAAATTTATGAAAAAACGATTCTATTTTATCAATTACCAACCCGGGTTTTGTCCTAAATTAGGGTTGGTTAACCTGTGCGTTTCAGGAATCGGGTAATAATAATTTTTATCTTCCCATTTCCTTGTTATTGTATTCAACCAGGTAATCTCACCAGAAGTACCATTAGACAAGCGATATGGATTTGGCTGGCCTCCATATAAATCACTTACAGGAATTGCTGGATACGAAGGTGTTACAGCAGGTGCATCTATGTAGTATACCACATCCATTATACCATCTTCATTTAAATCGAGCGGAGTGTCAAGTGCCGGAACATAAATTCCATTCCATTCCATTTCCATCAATTCGCCTCTTTTCCATCTTACAACATCGTAAAACCGTAATCCTTCCATGCAAAGTTCAATTCCCCTGTCCCTGCGGACTTCAAGAATAACCGGATCAGAAATATTAGGAAAATAAGTTGACTGCAAATACGGATCGACCTCTGTTGGTTTTGTGGTCAGTCCACCGGTAATTCCTGCCCTGGCCCTCAATGCACCCACGGTAGCAGCCCAGTCACCATCTGTTAAAGTGCCCAGCTCAGCTTTTGCCTCGGCATAATTTAACAATACTTCACCAAAACGAAACATCGATACCGAATTGTCATTTAAATCCCTGGTGTCAACATTTATGTCATCCTGGCTCCATTTAATGGGTTGATACCCTGTATAAGAGTATAACATGTTGGGTGCCGACTTGAATGGAACGTTATTATTTAATCTTTCATAATCGCCCAACCTGATGGTTTGTTTTAACCTTTTATCTCTGCCTACCACTTCTTCCTGAAATTGCATGGTTTTATAATCCGGGTTATTTGTAAAAGGCGTTCCATCTAAATTTAAATAGGTATTAACAAAGGAGCGGATAAGATTCCACCTCACACCTGTTGTTGTACTTGTATAATACCAGTTTGCTGCGTGAGTTTTAGCAAATGATTCACTCATAACTGCTGCCAACATTATTTCATCGCCCACCGGATCAGGGTTGATAAACAATTTCCGGTACGAATTATCGGTTCCATCCCCGGTATAAACTTTAAAATCCGATTGATCCATAATAATTTGTGAAGCATTGGCTGCTTCGGTCAACCAGGCATTGGCTGTAGCTTGTAAGCCTAATTCGGGATGGTATTTTCTGAATGTACCTTCAAAAAGGCAAACTCTTGATTTAAGTGCCAGTGCAACCCATTTGGTAACTAAACTGCGCGAACCTTCCGATTCTAAAGTTATATTTTCGGCTGCAAAGTTCAGGTCTGCCAAAACTTCATCCATAACTAATGTGCGCGGATCACGTCCTTTGTATAAATCTTCATCTTCCACATCAAGAGCTGTACTTATCCATGGAACGTCGCCATACCTTTTCACTTTCTCGAAATAAAAATAAGCCCTAAAAAATCTTGCCAAACCAATGTAATGGTTCCTTACACCTTCCGAAATACGCTCGTCTGTACAATTTTCAATAAAAAAGTTGAAATTTCTCAAGTGTTCCCAGCCCCAATCGCGGTCGCCGCCCAATGCTACAACATCGTTACCCGATGCACTTGTGTCGTCGCCTGAAGTAGCACTGTAAGCGCCTGGCATAATAAAGGCAGGAGAACCCCTGCGGGCTGCGTAATCCGACATGGCATCGGCAGTGTGGATATTATTTGCACTTGGCAAAAAATCGTAGAATGAGTAGGAATATAATTCCAGACCCGTTTCGGAGCCGAACACAGCATCTTTTGATGTAGTATCCTGAGGTATTTGTTCCAAATCACAACCAATTAAAAAGATTGTAATTAATATAAACCACAAATATTGTATTTTCATCATTATTGTTTTTAAAATTTATGATTAGAATGTTACAGATAATCCAAAACTTAAACTCTTCAGCATTGGGTAGTTATATCCATCTCCGGAACCACCTAATAACGCATCGGCCGAACCAGTGTTTTCAACATCAAGATCGCGGGTAATTTTATAAAGGGGCGACCAGGTCCAAAGGTTTTCTCCCGAAAAATAAATCTTAGCATTCTCTGCACCGATCTTTGAAATTAGATTTGTTGGTAAATTATAACCCAACTGAAAATTCTTCATCCTTATATAAGCAATGTTCTGAAGATAAGCAGTTTGAGGATTGTCCCTGAGTATTCCACCCGACCTGTTAGCAACACGCCCCACATATCTTGGCAAATAAGCATCCAGATTTTCAGGAGTCCAATGGTTATCGAGTTGCCACGTAGGAAGTGGGTTGTAAGGCCTGTTGTATTGCCCCCAAAAAGCACTTGCTTCTTTGCTTGGGAACCAGTTTTGTTTTCCAACTCCCTGAAAGAATGCCGAAAAGAAAAAACTATTATAATCCGCTCCCAAATTAATTCCATATGTAAAACGTGGTCTATCATTCCCTATTATTGTCCTGTCGCCGGTGTCACCAACTCTGTTGGTACCGTTATTTACAACCTCATCACCGTTGAGATCCATTAACTTGACATCTCCGGGATAGATAATTCTCGCGTTGGTAGTTTTAAACAAACTTTGATCTGCATGGCTATCGATATCGGCCTGGTCAACGAAAAATCCATCGTTTGTATACCCCCAAACTTCACCAATTACCATTCCTTCATAATAATCGTCCAGATTTTTCTCAGGATTATTGAACTTCGTGATAACGGATTTATTATCAGAAAGCGTCAAACGGATATCATAACTCAGCGGTTTCGATTTCACGTTTACTTTATCTCTCCACGAAAGAGAAGCTTCCCATCCTTTGGTTTCCAAATCGGCATAATTCCCTTTTGGAGATGTTGCCCCAAAAACAGCCGGAAGTGTCATTCCAATGGTAAACATGTCGCTAGTCTCACGCAAATACATATCTCCCACAAATATTAAACGGCTGGAAAGCATTGCCATGTCTAATCCAATGTTGGTTGTTGTTGAAGTTTCCCAGGTAAGTCCATCGGGAAGAACATCTGGCTGACTTGTTAAAGCTGGTTTCGTTCCACCCAAAATATCTCCTGATGTTTCAATTTCAAATATTTCCTGATACACATACGCAGCAATGTTACCATTACCGAGAGAACCATAAGATGCTCTTATCTTCAAATTTGAAATAAGGTCGTCAGACACATTCCAAAACGATTCATTGGAAACTCTCCAACCTACTGAGAAGGAAGGAAAAAATGCATACCTTTCGTTAGAAGGAAATTTCGAGGAACCATCGTAACGTCCGTTTACTTCAATAAGGTATTTATCTTTAAACGAATAGTTAATTCTAGAGAACCCGCCAAGAAGATTCCATGCAGTGTAGCTTCCGTCAATACCCATATCTTCGCCCAATGCCAGACTCAAGTCAATAGCATCTTCGAAAATTAGGCCATTTCTTTCAGCTTCCAGTTTTTTATACAACGACTCTTCATAATTGTAACCAGCCATTACTTTTATATAATGGTCTTCGTTAAAAGTGTTTTCGTATTCGGAATACACATTTAACGCCAGGTATTTGGTTTCCCGCCAGGTATCCCGCAGATCATCGTACTTTGTTCCAACATACGATGTTACTCCCGGACTTTTATCGTATGGAACGCTAACCCTTACACGTTTTTCATCATCGTCGGAATTCTGAAAGGTAAAATCTCCCTTTACACGGAGTTTGTCTTCCATAAATTTCGCAGTAAAACCACTGGTACTTTTAAACACACGTTTACTGTTGTCGTAACCAGATCTTCCGTACCACATATTGCCCACGTTATAAACAGATGTATGAGTTAAAGTTCCATCGGGATTAAACAGCGGCGACATTGGATTACCTTCATCCGCAATATTTCTCCAAACATTTCCACTTTCACCTGTTTGCAAAGGATTGTGGTATTTTGAGCTAGAATATTGTGAATTGTTCTCAATCAGCAACCAGGGAAATACCTGAACCGATCCCTTTGATCTGAAATTGAGCATTTCGTAATCATCAGAATTATAAGTATAAAGTCCTTTTTGCCCCAGGTACCTTCCGGTAACCATAAAGCTGGTTGTTTTTGAACTACCCGAAATAGAAATATTATGTTCGTTAGCTGTAGTAAAATCTTTGTATAACAGGTCGTACCAATCGGTATTACCATAATATACGTATTCACCGTTTACCGGGTCAATTGCCCAATCTTCGGTGTATTGCCCAGGATTCTCTGACCTGTTTTTGAGTTCTTCCAAATATGCCTGAGAAAACCGGATTGTTTTATTTGCTTTAGTTGGGTACGAGCCTTCCCAGTTATAAGTTGCTTCGTTAAACATTTTAGCCCAAGTATATCCATCCGAAACATAGTCGGGCATAACCACCGGGTTTTTAACCGAAATACTGGAAGAATAGGTAACACTTGTTTTTTCTTTCGATGGGCTTTTGGTTGTAATTAAAACTACACCAAATACACCCCTTGCACCATAAATTGAAGCCGAAGCCGCATCCTTCAGCAATGAAATACTTTCGATATCGTTCGGATTAATTAAACTTGGGTCGCCTTCAACCCCATCAATTAAAACCAATGCATTACCCCCTTGTCCAATTGAGGTAGCACCCCTGATATTGTAACTTGGCGACGTATTTGGTTTACCATCGGGAAGTGTAATATTTAAATTCGGCATTACACCCTGAAGACCCTGCGTAAGGTTGGTCATTGCACGATTTTCAAAAACTTCGCCTTTTACCTGGTCAACTGCCCCGGTTAAGTTAGCTTTCTTTTGAGTACCATAACCTACAACGATAACTTCCTCCAAACCAATAGCATCTTCCGACATTACAACAACAAACTGGATCTTATCACCAATTGTCATTTCCTGCGCTACCATACCAACAAAAGAGAATACTAATGTTTCAGCACTTTCAGGAACCGAAAGTCGGAAATTACCGTCAGTATCGGTAACAGTTCCAACAGTTGTACCCTTAACAATAACAGTAACACCTGGCAGGGAAATCCCTTGCGCATCGGTTATCATACCCGAAATTGTTTTTTGTGGTTGCTCCATGAGAGCTGGTTTTTCCGATGTTTTTCTGATAACCACCTGGCGTTCATAAACATCATAAGCCAAATCCGTTTCATAAAAAACCTCATCAAGAATTTGTTCTATTGAAGCATTCAATAAACTAACATCGACTTTCTTTTGAAGATCCACGTCATCATTGCGGTACAAAAAAACAAATTCACTGTTTTTTTCCACAAACTGCATCACCTCTTCCAAAGTTGAATTGGTAAGGTTAATGTTCATCCTTTTAGCCTGCGAATAGCTTTCCGCAGAAACTGTCATCGCTGATACAATCAGAATTAAAATCGTTATACGCATAATCCTAGTTAATTTTTTTAGATTTTCTTTTGCAGGAAAACCTAACAACAAAATTTTTTCCATAAATTTGTTTGATTTTAAAAATTAATAATTACTGTTTGTTAATGGTATTATTTAATTCAACCGGGGAATGTTACAGCATTTCCCGGTTTACTTTATTTTATTGTATAATTATTTTCATCGTTTTGCTCAAATGCAGTTGCCGATACTTTAGCCAGATATTCAAAAACTTCCTCTTTGTTTTGATGTAAATCTAATTTGCCACTAATTTTAACCGAACCTAATAAAGGATCTTCAAAACGAATTCGAATATTATAGAACCTTTCTATTTTTTTTATCACTCTGTTCATGTCCTGATTTTCGAAACGAAGTAATCCTTCCGTCCACAAAGTATAGAAATCAGTATCAACATTAGTTACATTCGTCAATTTTGTTCTTTTATCAAACGAAGCCAATTGGTTTGGTTTTAATAATAATTCGTCTTCAAATTTAGCAGCACCAATTCTTCTAATCGCTACGCTACCTTCCTTTAATACAGTTTGAATTATATTATCTTCCGAATAGGATGATACATTAAACTTTGTTCCTAAAACCCTTATTTCCAGTACTGATGTTTGAACAACAAATGGTTTTTCAGTGTCTTTTGCAACATCAAAAAACGCTTCACCAAACAATACTACGTCCCTGGTTTTATTAGCAAAAACCGATGGATAAATTAAACTGCTTCCCGCATTTAGCCACACAACTGTATTGTCACTTAACACAACTTTCGAGCTACTACCATGTGGCATAACCAGTTGATTCATTATCGAGGGTTCAACTTTATGTATTATACTATCGTTATTTATGAGTAATTCTCCAGAATTTCTGTAATCAAGTGTCGATTCTCCGTTTTTTATTGGAATGCTTTTCCCTTCTGGCAACATTAAAATTGGCCCGCTTACCGAAGAGTGAACATCAACTTCACTTGTATATTTTATTAGTGCATCATCCTTATCCATGCCAAAATAAACCACAGATGCCCCTACCGAAAAAAACAAAATTGCAACAGCCGCGTATTTTAAAAAAAAATGTAGTCGCCCATTAATTCTCTTCTTTTTGTCTTCTTCGTCAAGTCTCTTCGAAATGTCGTAGGCAAGTTTCAGTTTTTCCGCTTCTGAAAGTTTATCGCTTTTAAAACTAACGTTTCTAAGTTTCGATTTGAATTCAAGAAGTAAATTCGCCTCTTGAGGATTTTTCTCCATATAAACATCCCAATACAGATCTAACTCAATAGTTGGATTGAATATCCATTTTATAAATAATGGGTTCTCAATAATGTTTTCGTAATTAATCATCAAATTTTATTGGCATTTAGTAATAAGAGACAGATGGAGTTGAAAAGGGAAAAAATATAGAGACAATTTCATTATGTTATTAAACACATAGCAGTTAATAAAAATAAATCGGGCAATTTGGTCCTGAAATTTTCACGTAGCCCTGAGATAATACTATAAACTTGCTTCTTAACGGTATCGGGTTTCACTCCGACAAGCTGACCAATTTCTATGTAGGTTAAGTTGCTTTTGAATTTGTAAAAAAGTAATTCACGACAGTTTTCACTCAATTCATTTAAAGCTTTAGTCAAAACCTGCAAGTTTATTTGTTCTGTTTCGTTTTGAATGTAATTGTCTTCTAAATCGAACGTGATATCGAATGAGATAAATTCTGTTTCTTCAATACTTTTAAATTTCCTATTCTTTATAAGTTTTTTATGAATTAACCTTTTTAATGCTTTGAACAAATAAAATTCAAGGCTCTCCGGTTTTTGCAAATCTATTTTATATCTGAATATATCAATAAATAAATCATGAATAGAATCCTTTACTATTTCCCTGTTATTTGTCATTTTCGAACCATAGGCAAAAAGGGAATCAATGTATTCTGAATATATTTCTTCGAAAGCAAATCTATCGCCAGCTTTAAATCTGGACCAGGTGGTTATCCAATGTGCTTTATCTTTAAAAAGATTTCTCTTTCGACTTATTTCTGCCAAGTTTTAGTATAAATAGGTTGTGCCAAATTTATCAAAAAAACAGGGCAAAACAAAAATTATTATCTTTTGAATTAAAGGATTACCTGACTGCAAATTACAACCTTTATCATCCGAAAGAAATTTGATTATACGCTGCAGCTTCAATTTACAAATCAACAAAACCTATGTTTTTCAATCGACTCCCTTTACTTTCATCTCTAAAGTATAAACCGATTTACGTGCAGTAATAAAAAGTATATTTCGTTTTTTCCCGCCAAAACAAACATTCGAAGGACTTTCGGAGCATTCAATTTCTTTAATTAATTCGCCATCGGGATTATAAACCCAAACTTTACCTGAAGTTAAATACACATTTCCGTTGTTGTCGATGGACATTCCATCGCTTCCATTGGGTGCAAAAAAAGTTTTATTTGTAAGGCTTCCATCTGTTTGAATATCGTATTTCCAGGTTTTTTTAGCTTGAATATCGGCAACATATAATATTTTTCCATCGGGCGTTCCTATTAAACCGTTTGGTGTTTCATAATCGTCGATTACCCGTGTTATTTCACCTTTGGTATTTAAATGGTAAACTCCCCGAACATCCTGAATTTCTTTGTGTCCTTCCTCCCACCATTTCCGGTGATAATAAGGGTCGGAAAAATAGATGCCTCCGTTTGGGGCAATCCACAAATCGTTTGGTGCATTCAAGTATTTTCCGTCAAAACCTTCGTGAATAGGAATCAAATTTTTATTTTCATCGAAATAAGCCAACTGATTCTTCTCGTCTGCACAAGTAACCAATTCTCCTTTTGCATTGAAATACATTCCGTTTGAACGTCCGGTTCCTTCCAAATAAAGTGAAATTCCTTTGTTTTCATCCCAAATATGAATTCTGTCGTTTGGTTGATCTGTAAAATAAACCCGACCATCGGGACCGACTGCAGGACCTTCTGTGAAAATAAATCCTTCGCCGGCTTTTTGAACGCTTGCATTTTTTGCAATCAGTTTGTCCTTTTTATTTGAACTTGTCGCGGATAAAGTTAAAACAGCCAATACAATTAGAACGGTTAGATTTTTCATAATCATTTAGTTTATAAAACCAAAAATAATAAATCAATTAATAAACATAATCTAAAAACCATTTAATAATTTCTTTGGGGGAAAGCTGCATCCAGTTGGGAACGACCTTCTAAAACAATATTTATCTCTTTATTGCAATCCTAAAAGTTGCATTTATTACTTGAATTTAAGAATAACTTTCTACCAAAGGATTATCGAACCTACCCATAACCACAATTTTCCGATTATCAGGAATATCAGTGTGCGATTCAACTTTTACAGCTATCCCATATTTATCGCTTAATTCGCGAACCATAAAACGAGCAAGAAAAAGGTCCTCTTCGTTACATATTTGAGGAACGATTATCGTTACAGATTCATCCAAAACAAAAACATCGGAAGTAAGCTGCAAAGTTTGTGGAATTGGAAATATCAATGGTTTTTCTACCGCCAAAGCATTAATTGATAAAATTAACAAGGAGCAAATAATGGTTGTCTGTTTAAAAATTCGCATGAGTTTGTTTGATGCTGGTTTTCTCATAAACTTATTTTTTAATCCTTTTATGTTCAATTAGACTTCTACTACGTTACGCCTGACTGTAAAAATGAATGTTAGAATTGTATTATTCCAAATTAATTCTGCGCTTTTAGTATTCTTTAATCCGGAATAAAATCCGAATCCTTTGTAAAAACTATTTTGTCTAAATGTGCATTCCCACAGGTATTACTTATTAATAATGGCCACTGTCCCGGGGTTGCTACCATTTTGCTCGGCATTTTAACCCATTGAAAATTCATGGATTTCATTACCGGAATTTCACCAACAATTTTATTATTGAATTTAACATGAAGAATATTTTTTCCCGATGATTGTGATTTTGCTAAAATCCACATTTCATATTCATTACTTTCAGCCATTCCGATTGAAAATTCGATTACAGAACCAAAAGAATTATTCTCATCAAAATTCAAAGAAATATATTTATTCCCGGCTTCAATTTTATCATCAATTTTTTCCACTTTGCCATAACTATATTCGAAATCTTCTGCTTCAATAATATTGTTATTTTCCTCTTTCAGGAATAACTGCTTTCCTTCTCCCCCATTAATATATCTGACTATAAC
>CAYZBC010000043.1:22326-23656 GCA_964476535.1 uncultured Maribellus sp. | reverse complement strand
AATATGGAATGCAGTGCTGGACAAATGCCGAAACGATTGATCGCGACATGCCCATTAAATTCTTACCCATTAAATTTGACAAACTCCGTATGAAACTTGAAGCTGCTGCCCGTGCAGGATTCGACAAGGGAATTACTTTTGAGTTTTCACATTTTATGAGCCCACAATCTTCATATCTTCAGGCGGGTCATTTGTATAACCGATATAAAGAATATTTCAACATCAAATATAAAGAATATTTCAACATCAAATAAATTAACACATGAAACGAGCATGACAAAAATTTCCACTCAATGGGATAAGTATAGTGCTAGTTCCATATGATACCTTTTTAGTCAGATAATTTTAAACAAATGAAACATCCATTACAAAATCATCTTTAACACAGGAGAATGCTTGAATTTCTTGGTCTTTTGTCTTGATACTTTTGTCTTGGTAATAATTAAAAAAAAATGAAAATTCAAAACAATAAAGAAAATCTGTTGTATGTAATTTTTCTTGCAGCTGTTGCTGCACTAGGTGGATTTCTTTTTGGCTACGATACGGCTGTAATTTCAGGAACAATCGGAAGTGTTTCTGCCCAGTTTAATTTAAATGATGTAAGTACTGGCTGGTATGTTGGTTGTGCTTTGGTAGGTTCAATTATTGGAGTTGCTGTTGCCGGAAAGTTGAGCGATCTTTTCGGAAGAAAAATGGTTTTATTGTTCTCCGCAATTCTTTTTTCAAGTTCAGCAATTGGCTGTATGATCTCTGGAAACATTACGGAATTAGTAATCTATCGCATTATTGGCGGTGTTGGTATTGGTGTGGCTTCTGTGATATCACCACTTTATATCTCCGAAATTTCTGTTTCCCGATACCGGGGCACTTTGGTTTCCTTGTACCAGCTGGCAATTACAATTGGTTTTATGGGAGCCTATTTCGTAAACTATACCATTAGTAATTACGCCGTTCATATGAAAGAACTGGGAGTAACCGAAGGATTCTGGGGTAAATTTATTATTGATGAAACCTGGAGAGGAATGCTTGGAGCTGAATCAATTCCTGCTTTATTGTTTTTTATCTTTTTGTTTTTTATTCCTGAAAGTCCCAGGTGGCTGGTTCTTAAATCGAAAGAAACGACAGCGATTAAAACGCTACAACGAATTTATGGTTCAGTAATGGCGAATGAGCAGGTTGCTGATTTAAAAGCATTAATACAGTCAGAGAAAAAAACTGACTGGAAAATACTATTTCAACCGGGATTCCGGGTCGCCCTTTTTATTGGAGTAAGCCTAGCTATTTTAGGTCAGTTTATGGGTGTAAATGCAGTTTTATATTATGGCCCGTC
>CAYZBC010000043.1:0-22226 GCA_964476535.1 uncultured Maribellus sp. | reverse complement strand
TAGCTATTTTAGGTCAGTTTATGGGTGTAAATGCAGTTTTATATTATGGCCCGTCCATCTTTCAGGAAACGGGACTTTCTGAGGGGGATTCCTTGTTGTATCAGGTTGTAATCGGAATGGTGAACTTTGGGTCAACCGTACTTGCCATGATAGTTATCGATAAAATCGGTCGTAAAAAACTGGTTTATTATGGGGTTTCCGGCATGTTTGTAGCTTTAATACTTATTGGACTTTATTTTACACTGAATAAAACAACAAATGTAATTCCTCCAATTACGCTGTTAATTCTTATTCTTGTATATATCTTCTTTTGTGCAATTTCGATTTGTGTAGTAATTTGGGTATTACTTTCCGAAATGTATCCCGCAAAAGTGCGTGGTCTGGCCATGTCGGCTGCTGGATTTTCGTTGTGGATAGGAACCTTCCTGATTGGACAATTTACCCCCTGGCTGATGAATTCAATTTCGCCGGCTGGTGTATTTTGGCTTTTTGGCTTGATGTGTATTCCCTACATGTACATTACCTGGAAGTTAGTTCCTGAAACAACAGGAAAATCGCTGGAAGAAATTGAACGAATGTGGCAAAAAAAATAAATTACTATTTCGTAAAAGATAAAATTATGAAATTCCTTTTGATGGTATTGTTACTTTCCTCTTTTGTGCCTGCAATTGCATTCCCGGCAACCGCGGATAGTTTGAAGTATGTAAATGCAGCAGATTTTCAATTGATTGGAAAAGGATTTGCAGACACACAAAACACCTATGATCGGTTACCAGCCAGTATCGAAGGGAAAACGCGTTTGCCCGTTTGGCAATTGTCAAAAAATTGTAGCGGTTTGGCAGTTCGCTTTCGTACCAATTCTTCGGTAATTGCTGCGAAATGGGAAGTAACCGGCGATGTTGTGATGAACCACTTTGCACCAACCGGGATTAAAGGATTGGATTTGTATGCCCTGAGAAAAGGAAAGTGGCAATTTGTTCGATCTGGTCGCCCGACAGGAAAAACAACCTCAGCTGTCATTATCAATCATATGAAAGGGATTGATACGGAATACATGCTATATTTACCACTTTACGATGGTTTGGAAAACCTTGAAATTGGAGTGAAATCAACAGCTATAATTGGTAATCCGTTGGTTGATTCTCCACGAAGAGAAAAGCCGGTGGTTTTTTACGGAACCAGTATTACTCAGGGAGGTTGTGCGTCCCGGGCTGGAATGGCCTACCCGAATTAGTTATCGAGAATGCTCGACAGGCAAATTATTAATCTAGGATTTAGTGGAAATGGACAACTCGACCTGGAAATTGCAGAAGTGATGGCTGATATCGATGCTTCATGTTTTGTGATGGACTGCCTCCCAAATGTAACAGTCTCTCAAATGGATGAAAAATATTTGCGTTTTCTGGAAATTATCCGCGAAAAAAAACCGGATGTTCCAATTTTACTCGTCGAAACAATTCTATTTCCTCACATGTATTTCGATCAAACGGTATTTTCACTGTTAAAGGGAAAAAATGAAACATTGCAGAAAATTTTCGCTGAACAGAAAAAGTTGGGAGATCATAATAT
Source organism: uncultured Maribellus sp. (assembly GCA_964476535.1). Classification (GTDB taxonomy): domain Bacteria; phylum Bacteroidota; class Bacteroidia; order Bacteroidales; family Prolixibacteraceae; genus Draconibacterium. The sequence goes on along the minus strand of CAYZBC010000043.1, from coordinate 20,657 downwards.
TTACTACAAGAAAGCCGATAAACTAATTGGCAACGATTCAGAAGGAACAGTAGATGGAGTTCATTTAACTGATCTTGGGTTTTTACGTATATCGGAAAATTTGTATCCGGTAATTCATAAATTAATTAAGTAAAATCCTTAATTGGTAAAATTCCAATACTTCCAAAAAAGAAGATTATTATTGTTTTTATTTTCTTATGCTATTATACTAATTGGGGTAAATAATTCCGTGGAAAATTATAAACCATGCAATTGTAAATGTCTATATAGTAATAATTTCGTAATCTGATTAACACGAAAGTATACCATCGTTTATTACGTAGAAGGTATAAAACAGCCTTTCCTAAAAAGGAAGATGCTTCCAATAAATAGAATGATTTTCTTTGTTTGATTGTTTCCAACAAAAAGAAGAAGACTCTTGGCTATGTTAATTCATCTTTTCAAAAACAGAAAAATACTTTCATAAATAACATAAATACTAATTTTGCGTTCTGTACAAAAGCAAAAACACAATAAATATGTTTTCAGGAAAAGAAAAATATATTCTCCTTTTTATTATTGGTTTTTTTATTGTTCCATTTAGCTTCTCCCAAGTTTCAGAAACAGAAGAAATGGATAAAACTCTGGAGAAAAGAATTCAAATACTTAAAAAATATTTCTATGAAGGTAACAACTGGCACATTGCTCAACCTAAGGTAGAAAAGGATGTAAAAGGATTAATTCACTTTATTGAAGATGAACCGGTTGATTCGATTTTAAAAAATATTAATAATTCGTTTGAACAAAATGAATATTATGTGATTCGATTGCCTGAAAATGTTTCTGACAGTTTATATGTTCCGGGATATTATTCAAATAGTTTTGTTACAAAAGACATTGAAAACATTGGTACTTATCTGCAAAAGTTGTATCGCAATAAGAAGGTTATCATTCCTTATGAAATGATCTCAAACCTGGATGAACGATTGACCTTAATTCCGGAGGGAAAAGGTATGCAGCTTTTTGTGGATTCTGTTTATATTATTCCTGATAGTTTACAAATACCTGAGGTAATTCCCGATTCATTATTTAATTCACCTGAAAATTTTGAATTGTTGCGGAGAACCGATAGCATCAGAAATGGCTACATCGAACAAAAACGTCACAGTTATAACGATTCAATAATTTCCCTCTATATCGACTCTTTAACTATTGATATTAGAACGAAACAGTTTGAAGCTGATTTTGATTTTAACAGAAAGAAATTAAACGATTCGGTTAAAATTAATAATTACAATATTTTAAAATCGTACAACGACTCCATAGTTAGCGCCGTTAATGATTCAATTTATTCAGTTCTTATAGTTTTGTCGGAATACACCGATTTTATTGATACCATGCAGGTTTCCATAGTGAACCTGGCAGGTGAATCTACCGATATTCATTTACGAAAAGGACGTGAACGTTTTGCTCGGGTATGGCTGAAAAACGAGCAGAACGACTCGTTGAGTGTACTGGTAAAAAATATGGATAAAAGAAGTATGCAAATGGTGATTGACGACGGTGTTACATTCTCGAGATTTAAAGCAAAGGAAACAAAGCAGTTCGATTTTAATTCGCTGGATAAAGAAATTGGTAAATTCACAAATGTTGGGAAAATTTATGATGTAGAAACGCCTTGGGTAATTGGTGGCGACGGCAACTTAGGATTTACCCAGACCTATTTAGCCAACTGGAAAAAAGGGGGACAAAGTGCTGTGGCTTTATTAATGGTACTAAAAGGTTTTGCCAATTATTCGCGTGCAGATGGAAAGATTAAATGGGAAAATTCTGCTGAGATTAGAAATGGCTGGATTCGACCGGGAGGCAAAGACTCGGAAACTCAGAAAAATGATGATAAATTTGAATTTACATCACGATATAGTATTAGTGCTTTTAAAAAATGGTACTACAGTTCTGAATTTAACTTTGAGACTCAATTTTTTAAGGGATTCAGTTATCCTACGGAAACTAATCCCGATCCAATATCCGCGCTTTTGGCACCTGGAAAATCGTTTTTTAAAATTGGTTTGGAATATAAACCCAATAAAGAATTTTCAATGTTACTGTCTCCTTTAACTTTAAAAAACGTTTATGTTCGCGATACAACATTAATTGACCAAACTAAGTTTGGAATTGCTTCAAACAAAACAAGTTTCTGGGAACCGGGTTTAAATGCCGATATAAAATTTAAAAAGAATATTACACCGGAGATTTCGTTCGAAACAAAATATAAAATGTTTATTAACTATCAGCAACCTTTTCGAAAGTTTGATATAAATTGGGAAAACTTGTTAAAAATTCAATTAACAGATTATATAAACATGCAATTAATGATGCATTTTATTTACGACGATGATGTTCTTTTCCCTGTTTTCGATGACAATGATGTTCAAATAGGTGAAGAGCCAAAGCTTCAGGTTAAAGAATTAATAACAGTTGGGTTTGTATATAAAATAAATAGGAAAGTAATGCGCACAAAACGTATTCATTAAATAATTAAACTAACAATTACAAAGAATCCATAAATAATGCTTGCAATTCCGTTTGTTGTAAAAAAGGCAAGATTCACCTTGCTTAAATCGTCGTATTTTACCAAGGTATGTTGGAAAAACAACAGTCCGATAAAAATCACAGAACCTATTAAATGAAGCCAATTTGCGGGTGTAAATACGGCGACCAATCCAACAGAAATGGCTGCAAATAAATGTATTAATTTGGCCAGATCTAAAGCTCTTTTTTTTCCTAATATCGATGGGACTGAATTCAATTTTAAACCCTTGTCAAATTCTTCGTCTTGTAAAGCATAAATAATATCGAACCCACTTACCCAGAAAAAAACAACAAGACTTAACATTATTGGTAACCAATCGAATTTTCCAGCCACTGCAAGGTATGCGCCTAAAGGTGCGATAGCTAACCCCAGGCTAAGCACAAAATGGCATAGCGAAGTAAAGCGTTTGGTATAACTATAGAATAGAATGACAAAAAGTGCCACTGGCGAAAGATAAAAGCAGAGTGTATTTATAAACCAGGTAGTTACAACAAAAAGTATCGAGTTAATTATTACAAAAAACAGAACAGATTTTGGATTTAAAACACCGGCAGGAATTTCCCGAGTTGTGGTTCGTGGATTTAATTTGTCAATATTTCTATCGAGATATCGGTTAAATCCCATCGCCGAATTTCGTGCAAATACCATACAAAGCAATACCAAGCCAAGCAATTTGAAACGAAGTGTTGCACCACTCTGCTCTAACGCAAAAAAGAAACCGATAAGTGCAAAAGGCAATGCAAAAATGGTATGCTCAAATTTAACGAGCTTCGAATAATTAACTAAACTTCCCATGGCGGGCAAAAATAAGAAGATATTTTAGAATTTTTCACAAAAAATTAAAAGTGGGAATAATGAATAAAAATATATCAGAAATTTTGGAGATTTAACTTACTTTTGAAAAAAGTATCATTATGAAAAATATTAAACGCTATTACATTCTAAATGCTGAGCCTAAAGACATTTATAATGCAATAACAAATAAAGTAATGCTCGAAATGTGGACGGGCGAAAGTGCCGAAATGGAGCCAACTGTCGGAACTGGTTTTTCGTTGTGGGGGGGAAGTATTACAGGAATAAATCTCGATTTTGAGGAGAATAGAAAAATTGTTCAACAATGGTTTTTTGATGAGGATAAAGAAGCATCTATCGTTACACTGAAACTTCACACGCATAAAAAAGGAACCAGTTTGGAATTACTACACACCAATATTCCGGAAGAAGCTTTTGAGAATATTTCGGATGGTTGGGACGAAGATTATTTTGGAGCAATGAATGAATTGTTTTTGTAACGCAGAAATGTCATTGATTAAAGAATTGAATTTAAAAGCTTGCTGATTATCGGCTTATTCTCAAAAATCGAATTTCTGAAATACCCAAATGTTATTCGAAACGAAAGGGAAGAGGAGCAGTTGGTTCAAAGCTGTAAAACTCTTTTTTAGATTGTTCGTCTAAGATAAAACCCACAAAATCCATGTCGTTAGGATGAAAAGGATAAAATGCTAAACGTAGATGGAAAGTTTTAAAAACCATATTTTCGTTGTGAAGTCTAACTCCTACTCCAACCCCGCTGTAGTAATTATGATTTAAAAAAAAGTGCTTGTTTGAGCCAATAACTCCGGTGTCGGTAAAACCAAAAACAGCTACATTAAACTTATAGAATTCTCGTCGTAAAAAGAGCACATATTCAATATTTAAACTTAGTCGCTGTTTACCATATACTTCGTTACTTGTGAATCCCCGAATATGGTCGTTTCTGTTCAGTGTGAGATTTTCAATATCAAATCTTTTTAATCCAAGAACATAGTCCACCTGAGAAAAAAGTCGAAAACGTTTTCTGTTAGTATGAATTTGTTTCGAAATAAAATTGATTTTACCTAAAATTTGTCCCTGCTGATATCCATTGCGCGTAAAATAACCCCCAATTCCTCCGGCTAAATACAAATATCCCCTTTTGTTTAATAATAAATTTCCGTTCGAAAGGTATAAATGTGCATAATGTCTGTTCCCAAATTCACTGGCATCGAAACCATAAACAATTTCATTTTTAAATCCTTCTGGAATATCTTCAGTAATTCCATAGCTATATATAAGTTGATCTTGAACAAAACGTCGCTGAGTAAATGTGATTCCCGCAAGGTAAAAAGTGTTGTTTGAGAAATATTGGCTGGTATCTATCGCCGTAGATGGGCGGGTAAAATAGTTCTGATTATAAAATCCGGCAGATAAAACCAATTGAGTGGGGTTTTGATTTTCTGGTTTTATTTGAAAACCACGTCCACCCCATGCACTAAAAAAAGATAAATCCATTGGGCTTTCCGTTTTTATCGGGTCTTCCTCAAAAATTCTATCTGTTCGAAACATACGAATTGCATTACCTCCGAATCCCCATTTTACCGATGAAGTGATAAACGGTTTATTCAAATTTATAGTGAAACCCTCGTTTCTGTAGGAGTTTAAATAACCGGCTGAAATATCTATAAATTTACCTCTAATGTTATTTATTTTATAGAAGGTCTCTAGCCCCAGATAAGGTTGTTTTGAAATATGTCCTAAAAAGCGGAAAGAAATTTCGTGCCCAACACCGAAGATATTTTGATTGTAAATTTTGAAATCTGCTGAATTTGTCCCATTTACACCTCCTGAAACTCCAAAGGAAAACCGGTCGATTGTCAGTACAGTGACTTTCACCAGTCCCGAATAAATACTATCCTGTTCAAGAATAATTTGTATGTCTTTAATATAAGGCAACGAACGGATAATTCGTTCATTTTCATAGATAATTTCAGGATCTACAAAATCACCCACTTTAAAAAGCAACAGTTTTTGGATTGTCTTTAAGTTGGATTTTGTATGAATACTATTGGCGGTTCGCTCCAATCTACTGGATGTAATTTTGCTTGTGTCCTGGAAACTTGGGCCAAAAACATCAAGCGATTTTATTTCAATTTCGGAAATAATTTTACCCTCTAATTGACTGTAATAGTTTAGTGCTAGTAATTTTTTGTCAATGTAAGGTCGAGGTGGGGAAATTAGAAAATCGTATATTATTTGAGTTAATCTTTTTTGACTTGCCTTATATTTTAAACTATCATAAAAAACTTCCTGTTTTTGTTTTGTTTCTTTTTTTATGACCATGGTATCCAGCTCAAAGGATTGTGCATTTATATTTATTCCAATACAATTTAGCATTAGAAAGAATAAAAAGATTTGTATCGATAAATGCGTTCTCATAAAATACCAAAAAAGTTATTTGAATTTTTATAAGCTTGTTATCTTAGAAATTCATTATATGATTTGAAAAATAGCAATTTTATAAGTGGCTTTCTAAGAAAGCGGGTGTTAAATTAAGTTAAAGCAAATGAGGTATGGGCAAAAAATAATTTTTCAAAAATTCAAAGTGCAAACTAAAATACTTATTCGCAGTTAATTTCTTAATTTTGTTGCGTGAATAGGATAGGTAAAATATACAAGCAAAATATTTATGGTGTTATTGGGACGCTTGTGTTTCATATCCTAATTGTTTTGGCTTTTTTGTTAGCCGATGTTGATATGAAAGGAAGTGTTAAGGAAGATATTCTGTTAATCGAATTCCCCGATATTTTACCTGAATTGGATGAAACTCCCCAAAAAGTGGAAGAACAGGAAACTCCGGATGAACCGGCTTCCAGCAATTCTGAAAGTCTTTATCAAACTAATGCTGCATCAAATCAACTTGCGTCAGAAAATACTACTACTTCTGCTGAAGAGTTTTTCGACGATGAATACCTAAAAGAAATTGAAGCAGCTAAACGTTTGGTTTCTGATGTAAGCAATCAACTTTCGAAAGAAATAATTAATATCGATGAAATAAAAATGCCCGTTGAATCAACTGAGGGAATGGAACCGGATTCAATAAAGAATGTGATTTATGCCGGAGAAAGTAATATCGTTTATTATTTAGATAATCGTTATCATATAAGTTTGCCAAATCCATTGTATTTAGCACAAGGAGGAGGTAAAATAATTGTTGATATTGTTGTAAACAAACGGGGTAAAGTGGTTGAGGCAATCCCACGAAAAAATAGCATTATTAAGGATGAACAAATGTTTTTATACGCTAAGGCAGCGTCATTAAGAACTATATTTAATACTGATCAAAGTGCAGGTTCAACTCAAAAAGGAATCATTCATTATACGTTTATTGCACAATAATTATCATGTTAATTTATTTTTATCTTTAACATGATTTAACATCTTTTAGTTGCTTAAAATTGATTCTCCTCTTATCTTTGCAGTACGTTTATTTTCATAAGTTTAGGTTTAGTTAGGTTAGTTAGTTAGTTTAATGAGAAAAGGATGGGTTGCTGAACCCGTCCTTTTTGTTTTTATAATAAGTCCTTAATGCTACATCTCTATTCCATCCAATTTTTTATTCTTTTTAAAGATTTCACTTTTGATATTTGCGCTTAATTGGTTGTTTATAAGGCAGATAAAGTTTATTCGTTACAGATTTAAATCAATTTTATATTAGAATAATTGTAAAAAGAGGGTTCCTTTATAAGTTTAAAACCCGTAATATTCTGAGTAGAATATTATCTTTTAAGGTCTACATTTGTCGCTGATTTTGCTCCTGAAATTTAAACTAAACTAATTTCCTCATATTCTTCGCCAAATTTTTTTGAACAATCCCAATAGTCCTGCAAAAATTTAGCTTATATAAAAAAGATTTTCTAAACCTGTGAGGAAATTTTATATCGAACATAAGTTGACAAATATTACGAATTTATTTATATTAGGAAAGTCTATTTACATTAAACAATAAAAGAAGAAATTTTCAAGTTTTTGGTCTTGAATTATTAAGCGAAAGTTATCTTAAATATTCATGGTGGTACGGAACAAGTCAAGCTTGTATAAAGGCGAAAATACGAATACGATTACGAAGAAGATTGAGCTAATTCAGTATTTAAAAGATATTCCAAGGGAAGAAAAACAAATGAATTATTCTAATTCCCTTTTTGTGTTTTCAGACGTCTCTTCTTTTGCCACTAAAAAGTTTATAGTTATTGTATTTGCATTTTAATGCGCCATTGAACAACTCTTGTTTTGCAGAGGTTTTTAATCCAATAAATTTCATGCTTTCCACCGACGAAGATAAAATCCATGCAGAATTTCCTGTGAAGTGATGTTTAAGTCGCTCGCCAATCATCGCATATAATTCATCTAAATTCTCCTCTTGCATCCTCTCTCCATAAGGAGGATTGATTATTATAGTTGCATTTTCAATCGGTATTTCCAGATCTCTAAAATCTAATTTTTGAAATGTGATTTTATTGAAAACCAGCGCTCTTCTTGCGTTGGTTTGGGCATTTAATAAATTACTCCAGGAAATATCGGAAGCGTAAATTTTATGGGCAAAAATTTTCTTTTCTACAGATTGTTTCACTTTGTTAAATAGAGAAGCATCATAGTTATCCCAATTTTCAAAAGTGTAATGTTTTCTGAATTTACCGGCAGGAATATTATAAGCAAACATAGCTGCTTCGATGGGTAAGGTTCCCGAACCACACATTGGGTCAACAAAGTCGGAGTCTCCTTTCCAACCGGACAGAAGTATCATTCCCGCTGCTAAAACTTCATTTAAAGGGGCTTCGCCTTGCTTAATTCGATAACCTCTTTTGTGTAACGAATCGCCAGAACTGTCTAGCGAAATAGTACAAGAATCCTGATGTACGTGTATGTTAATTACAATATCCGGTTCTTCTGTATTTACATCTGGGCGTTTTCCTAATTTTTCTCTAAAATAATCGGCAATGGCATCTTTTGTTTTTAACGAGGTAAACATGGTATTGCTAAAATCTTTGGAGTTCACAACGGTACTGTGAATTACAAAGCTTTGATCAACACTGAAATATTGTTGCCAATCGACACTTTTACAATTTAAGTAGAATTGATCTACATTTTTAAATCGAAAAAATTCTATTTCTTTTAAAACGCGCAAAGCAGTTCTCAGTAAATAGTTCGATTTATAGATAATTTCGAGATCACCTTCATAAAAAACAGCCCGATTTCCAAGACTAATATTACTACCGCCAATTTTTTCTATTTCATTTGCCAGAACCTGCTCCAGGCCTGCAGATGTTTTTGCGATTAGTTTATAGTTTTTCAATTTTATTAATTTAATATTTCAAACAATTTGAATAAAAATTACTCTTTTTTATCTTCGAAAAGAAAACATTATAAACAAGAGTAGGGTATTAATGGGAGGTTTAACACAAAGACTAAATGCCTGCTCCGTCGGTAAAACTAGATTCTTTAGGACGCGATTGTATTACTTTAGAATTGGGAGGCAAATCATTTGTAACCCAGACATTACCTCCAATCATCGAGCCTTTCCCAATTGTAATTCTTCCTAAAATAGTAGCTCCGGCATAAATAACAACATCATCTTCTACAATGGGATGGCGTGGAATTCCTTTTATTGGATTTCCTTCTTCATCAAGCGGGAAACTTTTTGCACCTAAAGTAACACCCTGATAAATTATTACATTATTTCCCAAAATACAAGTAGAACCGATTACAACGCCAGTGCCATGGTCAATGGTGAAATATTCTCCTATTTGTGCCCTGGGATGAATATCAATTCCTGTTTCGCTGTGCGCCATTTCAGAAATAAATCTTGGAATTAAAGGTACCTCCAGCAGCAATAATTTGTGCGCTACTCTATAATTTGTTATTGCCCTAATTCCCGGATATGCAAAAATAATTTCTCCATTATTTTTTGCAGCCGGATCGTTTTGAAAAGTTGCATTTACATCGCTTACAAGTTGCCTGCGTATTTCTGGTAAAAATTCAATGAAACCTAAAGCAATCTGTTCTGCCAGTTCTTTGTGAGTTTCAAGTCGGTTCACTTTGTCATCCAAACAAGCAAAACACAATCCTGCTAAAATTTCTTTGTTTAGAAGTTCATAAAGTTCATCGATATAAACACCCATGTAATGTTGGGTAGTATTTGTTCTTAACGATGTTTTTCCAAAGTATCCCGGAAATAAAATCTCACGAATTAAGTCAATAATTTTCCGAAGTTTAATAATAGATGGCAATGGTTCTCCCAATTTGTGCTCGTGACAAACTGTTTGATACGAAACGGGATCGCTTAGCTTTTTAATGGTGTTCGATATTTTATTCTCAAAATCTTTAGTAGTCATAGTTTTGTTGAAATATGAATGTAAAGCTAATTACAAATCAGAAATAATTAATAATTAAAACACCAAAGTTATATTCTTGTTGACAATTTATTCAAATAATTTAAATGGGTAAGTGCATTGCGCGTACGTTCGTCACCTTTTCCACCAACAATTTTATATTTGAAATTGAAATCTTTAATGTTTTTAATGTATTTATGGTGAAGAAATGTTCTTTGTTCTCCTCCATTTTCGCGAACAGAATCGGGTATCCAGGGTAAATCTATGTCGCAAACGAGAAATAGTTCAATTTTAGTTTGTTGAATTTCTGAGGCAAACCAATCTGGTACTTTGTTAAAAACAACTTCGAACCAAATTTTTGTAACGATTAGCCAAGTGTCGATAAAAATAAATGGGTGGTCAGAATTTTTTAATTCGTTTAATTGTTCCACTTGTTTTCTGGCTATATTTTCGACGTCGCGGTAATTGTATTTGTTATTCAAATTTTCTACATATTCTCTTGCAAATTCAGTAATAAAAGGCGTCTTGAAGTGATTTGCCAAAGCTTCGGTTAAAGTGCTTTTCCCGGTAGATTCTGCACCTGTGATAACTATTATTTTTGGTTTGTTTTTCAAGCTTGAGATTTTAAATCTTTTTCCCATTCATTATAACCCAAATAGGCCATTATAGTATAAACTGCAAATAAAATTACGGTTGGACAGAGCCCTTTGTAGATATATAATCCGGCTGAAATGAAATCGACAAAAATCCAAATTAACCAGTGCTCGATGTATTTTTTTGCCAACATCCAAGTTGCAATTATACTTAATGCAGTGGTAAAAGAATCCATGTAAGGTACATCGGAGTCGGTTAAATATATTAGGATTACTAATATTCCAAAATACAAAATAGTCGCTAAAATCGTTAATCTGAGCCAGAGTTGTTTGCTGGTCCTGCGAACCGGTACAGTTTTGCTGTTAGCCGATTTTTCCCCTTTAATCCAATAATACCATCCATAAATACTAATCCCAACATAATAGACTTGCAAACCCATGTCGGCGTAAAACTTACTTTGGAAAAAAACAACAATATAAAGTGCCGAAGTTAACAGCCCGGTTGGCCAGGTGAAAATACTTTGACGTATTGAAAAGAAAATATATAATATACCAAGAATGGCTCCCAGTATTTCAATTTTATTACTTAAGAGCCATTCCAGAATTAATTCAAGCATAATTTAGTGTTCAGTAGAAACCAACAAACTATTGTACTCTTTCTGATTTTTTATGACTTTCAGTGCTTCCAAAATTGTTTCATCATCTTTAAAATACACTTTGTACAAATCGTTGCGCGAAAATATATCACGAGCAATAAATGCTTTAATCTCTTTCTTTATGCTATTTTCTGTAAAAGCAAGACTCTCTTCTTCTTTTTCTATTTCTTCTTTTTCTCCTCTGGCAACAATATCGTCAATCATATCTGAACTTACTACAAAGTTTTTTTCGAATTGCGCAAATTCAGGATATTTACTTTTTAAATCTTCACGGTTGCTATCTACATAATCAAGAACAAAATTATTGACGATGTTTTTTCGGCGTAATTTATTTACATATTGATAATGAGAAGAAGTATCCATTGGAATAAAAATATCGGGCATTACACCACCACCTCCAAATACATTTCGGCCGTTAACAAGTGTTTTGTGTTTTTGTAGTTCATCAAACTCAATGCTGTCGGCGCTAAACATTTCTCCGCTTGTCATCCGATGTACATAATCCTGACGGTACTCTTTTAAACCGTCTTCATAAGGTTTTTGAATACATCTTCCGCTAGGCGTATAATAGTGTGCTGTTGTTAAACGAACCATTGATCCATCGGTCAAATAAAATGGTTTTTGAACCAATCCTTTTCCAAACGACCGACGACCGATAATAATACCACGATCCCAGTCTTGAACGGCTCCTGAAACAATTTCGCTTGCTGATGCTGAACTCTCATCAATTAATACGACCAGATTCCCATTTTCAAAGCTTCCTTTTGAGCTTGCTTTGTATTCTCTTTTTGCTTCATTTTCTCCACTTGTGTAAACAACTAAATCATTGTCTTTTAAAAATTGGTCCGAAATTTCAATGGCAGTTTTTAAGTATCCGCCGCCGTTTCCACGCAAATCTAAAATCAGATTTTTGAGGTTTTCCTTTTTAAGTTGATTTATGGCTGTGGTAAACTCTTCGGTTGTTGTTGCTGAAAATTTATTTAGTTTAATGATTCCGGTAGATTCGTCTAACATATACGAGGCATCTAAACTAAAAATTGGAATTTTATCACGAATAATGGTGAAATCAAGCAATTCTCTATTGTTTTTGCGTAAGATTTTAAGGTCAACCCGGGTTCCTTTATCACCACGAAGCAAATCAAAAACATCGCTGTTTTTAAGTCCTATCCCGGCAATCATTTTTTCGTCAACTTCAATAATTCGGTCGCCTGCTCTAAGTCCCACTTTTTCAGAAGGACCTCCAGAAATAGTAGTAGTTACAAGTAATGTATCTTTAAAAATATTAAAGGAAATTCCAATTCCTTCAAAGTTTCCTACTAATTTCTCATTAGCTTTGTCAACTTCTTCTTTTGAAATATATACCGAATGTGGATCCAATTCGCTAAGTAAATGAACGATTGCTTTTTCTGTTAACTCATCAACATTTGTTGAATCAACATAATAACCATCTACCAGCCGTAATAGTCGCCCAAATTTAAGTTGATTTTTTTGAACAGATTCCTGAGCTTCAACCAGTGAAACCGGTACAATGAAAAGAAAAGATAAAAGCAAACTAAAAATTACTTTGTTAAATTTTCTGAATAATAACTTTTGCATATTGTCTTTAATTAAATTCATGTAAAATCGTAAACGAATAATTTATCCCAATATTCTTATTGAAATAATATCCTGTTTCATGATAACAATTACTCCCACTCAATTGTTGCAGGTGGTTTAGAACTGATGTCGTAAACTACCCGGTTAATCCCTCGAACTTTGTTAATAATTTCGTTCGACATTTTTGCAAGAAAATCATAGGGTAAATGAACCCAGTCGGCGGTCATTCCGTCGGTAGAAGCAACTGCACGCAACGCCACGGTATTTTCGTAAGTACGTTCGTCGCCCATAACTCCAACTGATTGAACGGGTAGTAACATAACACCAGCTTGCCACACTACGTCGTACAGCTCCCAGTCTTTTAATCCATTTATGAATATTGCGTCGGCTTCTTGCAGCATTCTAACTTTTTCGGGCGTAACATCGCCTAAAATACGAATCCCCAATCCCGGACCTGGAAAAGGATGCCGCCCTAATAATTCCTTTTTTATATTTAGGGCCTTTCCAACCCTTCGAACTTCATCTTTAAAAAGCAAACGTAAAGGTTCAACTATTTTCAGGTTCATTTTTTCGGGAAGGCCACCCACATTGTGGTGCGATTTTATGGTAGCAGATGGTCCGTTTACAGAAATAGATTCAATAACATCGGGATAAATAGTTCCCTGAGCCAACCATTTTACATTTTGAATTTTGTGCGCCTCTTCATCGAAAACTTCAATAAAGTTTCGTCCGATTGCTTTTCGTTTTAATTCCGGATCTTTAATTCCTTTTAATCCGTCCCAGAATTTTTGTTTCGCATCAACACCTATTACATTAAGTCCCATATTTTCGTACGAGAACAAAACCTCTTCAAATTCACCTTTCCTTAACAAACCATTATCTACAAAAATGCAGGTTAAATTTTCTCCAATTGCTTTGTATAAAAGAACTCCTGCAACCGAAGAGTCAACTCCTCCCGATAGACCAAGAACAACTTTGTCATTACCCAATTTTTGTTTTAACTCATTTACCGTGGTTTCAACAAACGAATCGGGGGTCCAATTTTGTTCACAACCACATATAACAGATACAAAATTTTCTAAAAGTTGTATTCCTTCCGTAGTATGATAAACCTCGGGGTGGAATTGTATTGCCCAGGTTTTTTCATCGTCGATTTTATAGGCAGCGTAATCTACATCTTCGGTTGATGCAATTACCTTGTAGTTTTTCGGAAGTTTAACGATGGTGTCGCCGTGAGACATCCAAACTTGTGTATGGAGTTTTATATTATTGAACAGAACACAATCGCGTTCGATAAAACCTAGGTTCGCCCGGCCATATTCGCGGGTGTTCGATGGCGCTACTTCGCCACCAAAATAATGAGCTAAATATTGTGCTCCGTAACAAACCCCTAAAATTGGTATTTTCCCTTTTATTTTTGAGAGATCAGGTTTTGGAGCTTCTTCGTCTCTCACCGAAAATGGGCTTCCCGATAGGACAACCCCTTTTACATTTTCATCTATTTCCGGAAAATGATTGTACGGGTGGATTTCGCAATACACATTTAACTCACGAATTTTACGGCCAATTAATTGTGTATATTGAGAACCAAAATCAAGAATTAAAATTTTTTCCTGCATCAAATAATATTTTTGTCGTTGAACCCTTTCAATGAAAGAACAAATGTAAAAATATCGCACTAAAAATAATTCCTTTGTGCTCGAAAAGAGTGAGAAGTTAACAACATGACAAAAAATGGAATGACGCAGCGTACTGTTTTGTAAAATTATTTTCAAATTAAATCGTTTGAAAAGAAGGGTTAATCAATAATTATTAAATTTGAACGAATTTTTTAAAATCAAATATTTAATGAAGATTTTTCGCTCTGTCTTTGTACTTCTCTTTTTGGTTTTTGCTTTTAATTATTTGAATGCGCAAGACTTAAAAGAAAACGAGTTAGTTGTGATAAAAGGTGAGAAATTTGTTCTTCATCAGGTTCGCACCGGTGAGACTATTTATTCAATTTCACGCGATTTTAAAATCGATCGCTCCGCTTTAATTCAAAATAATCCAAAAATTTCGGCGGGTTTAAACATTGGTGAAATTTTAAAAATTCCTTACCAGGCAAATGTGAATTTAAGCGAAATACCTGCTTTTAAAAAAGGAGATCCGTCTCGTTTCGAATTTTATAAAATAAAATCGCGAAAAGAAACTCCTTATTCTATTGCAAATAAGTATGGTGTTACCGTTGAAGAAATATACGCTTACAACCCCGAAATTCGAAAATTCAGAAAAAATAAAAAAATTCGAATTCCTATTTGGGAAATTACCAAAGAACCTGTTGTAGTTGAGATTAAAGAAACTGTTCAACCGGAAAGTTCGGAGAATGAGATTTATGTTCACACGGTTATTTCGGGTGAGACTTTGTATTCCATCTCAAAAAAATTCGGTATTTCGGAGAGCGAAATTATTTTCTACAATCCCGAAGCAAAAAATTTAAAAGCAGGCTCTAAAATTAATTTGCCGGTTAAATCGAAGGAAATTGTAACTGATGCAGTAACAGGGACGACAACAGCAACTGGCGATTTTTTTGAACACATTATTGAATCTGGCGAAACAATGTGGGGAATTACCCGAAAATACGAAATTACAGAAGAAAAACTCAAAGAATTAAACCCTGTTCTTAGAACTGGTTTTCCTGCAGGAGTTGTAATTAAAATTCCTGTAAAAAATGAAATTGAAACAACTCAGGCAAAACCTTTAAACGACGAAGCATTTTTTAACCATTTGGTAGAACCCAGGGAAACCTTGTATGGACTGGCTGCTACATATGGTTTAACAATTCCTGAAATAAAAAAATACAATCCGATTTTGGAAAGTCGCAATCTCGTTATTGGAGAAATAATTTTAATTCCACGTGAAATAAATAATGAAATTGTCCAGTTTGGGGAGGGAAATGAAGTTGATTCAATCCAGCAATTAGAAGCATTTTACGAAGTAGAATTGCCCATTGAAATTCCTGAATCGTGCAAAAGAAATGAGTGGGGTACTTTTTCAACCGGAACCTACAATATTGCATTGTTTTTGCCCTTGTACCTCGAAGCAAATGATACATTAAATCGTGAATCGGTGAATGTTGAGCTTGTTGATTCTTTGCTGCAAATTGATGTTGAAATTGTACAAGACACTACCATCGAAAAGGAGGGGCACAAAGAGTTATTCAAGGAATTTTATGGAAACAGTGAAAGTTTTGTTCAGTTTTATGAAGGTGTTTTACTTGCGGTCGATTCCTTGCAGAAATCGGGAATGCAGATAAACCTGAATGTTTTTGATACGCAAAGAAATCCGGATTCAATTCGTCAATATATTTTTTCGCTGGAGTTTTTAGAAACGGATTTGATTATTGGGCCTATTTACCAAAATGTACAAAGTGAGGTGGCACAAATTGCAGCAAAAAACCGTATCCCAATTGTTTCGCCACTGGTGTCGGAGTCGGGTTTTATCAATAGTAATCAGGAGTATTTCCAGGTAATTCCATCGCGAGATTACATTGCCGAACAAACGGCTGAATTAATAGCAGAGGAATATTTTAATAGCAATTTTATTGTGGTTAGAACCGCAGACTTTGAACAAACTCCTGAGGGTAAATTGGTGGAGCTAATTCAGGAAAAGTTATTTAATTCGGGCTTTTTAAGCAAAAGGAATGGTGTAAATTTTACAGTTTACGATTTTAAAAACGAAGGTCCTTCCGGGTTGAGAAGAATTATGTCGAACCGAAAAGAGAATGTAGTGTATATTCCTTCGGCTGATGAAGGCGAATTGAGTGTTGCTATTTCGAATGTAAATAACCTGGCCGACGATTATTCCATTACTTTAATTGGTTCCAATCGTTTTCAGAATTATCTGAGTATTGATATTGAGCAATATCATAATTTAAAATTGAGATACATTGCACCTTACTGGATGGATTATAAAAATCCGGTTGCCATCGATTTTATTAAAAAGTTCAAGTTTAATTTTGGGACTGAACCAAGCAACATTGGAGTGCAGGGGTTCGACGTTGCATTCTATTTTTTAAATGCACTTAAATATTTTGGAAGAGATTTTAAGGATTGTTTGCCTTATTTTCATCTGGATTTGGTTCAGGGAAATTATCATTTTGAAAAGGTTTCACAATTTGGTGGCTACATGAATCAGGGAGTTTCTGTCATTTCTTACAGTCGCGATTACGAAGTATCAAGAAAAAGGACTAAAGGGCAACCTAAACTGGTGGCTGGGAATTAACTTGTAAACAAGTAAAAAAGGAACCGTTTTTTCTTTAGAGAACGGTTCCTTTTTTATTTACAGTTCAAATGCTTTAAAAGTCTTTTTAATTATTTCAATTGCTTCCATCATTTGAGTTTCGGTAATTACAAGTGGTGGGGTAAATCGGATAATATGTTCGTGGGTAGGTTTTGCAAGCAATCCGTTTTCTTTAAGTGCCAGACAAATATCCCAGGCAGTTTTTCCGTTGGTTGGTTTTATTGCAATTGCATTGAGTAATCCTTTTCCACGTACCAATTCAATCATTTTTGAATCGATTGCCCGCATTTCTTTGCGAAAAATTTCTCCCATTTTGTTCGAATTATCAACCAATTCCTCATCTAAAATAACATCGATGGCAGCCATGGCAACTTTCCCTGCAATTGGATTTCCGCCGTACGTACTTCCATGTTCACCGGGTTTTATGGTCATCATAATTTCGTTGTCGGCTAAAACACACGAAACCGGATACATTCCACCCGAAATTGCTTTGCCTAAAATCAAAATGTCGGGACGTACATTTTCATGGTCGCATGCCAACATTTTACCGGTTCGCGCTAATCCGGTTTGAACTTCGTCGGCAACAAAAAGTACATTGTACTTTTTACAAAGGGCAGCAGCTTTTTTTAAATAACCATCTTCCGGAACGTAAACTCCTGCTTCAGCCTGAATTGGTTCAACCAAAAAACCTGCAACATTTGGGTCTTGTAACTCTTTTTCCAACTGTTCTAAATTGTTGTACGGGATATTTACAAAACCTGGCGTGTATGGTCCGTAATGGTTGTACGCATCGGGGTCCGACGACATGGAAATAATGGTAATCGTTCTCCCATGAAAGTTTCCATCGCACACCACAATTTTAGCTTTTTCAGCCGGAACACCTTTAACTTTGTATGCCCATTTTCTGATGAGTTTCAAAGCTGTTTCGTCGGCTTCGGCGCCTGAATTCATCGGGAGCATTTTATCGTAAGCAAACAATTTGGTCATGTACTCTTCCCATTCGCCCAAAACATCGTTGTAAAAAGCTCTTGAAGTGAGCGCCAGAATATTTGCCTGGTCGGTTAAAGCTTTCGTAATTTTTGGGTGACAGTGTCCTTGATTTACAGCTGAATAGGCGGCCAAAAAATCGAAATATTTTTTACCCTCAACATCCCACACAAAAACACCTTCTCCTTTTGCCAGAACAACCGGAAGAGGATGGTAGTTGTGCGCGCCAAATTTGTCTTCTTTGGCCATGTACTCATTGGTAGTTAATTGTGCCATTGTTTATTGTTTTAATTTTGTACAGAATTACAACTTTCAAAATGAATTTCCAAAAAAAGTATTGGTGTTAAAAAGCAGTGAGAAGTGTCAGGTTTTTGGTGTAATTGAATACTTAGTGTATTTCCAAAAGCGGGTATAAGACCTTCAACTAGAATAAATGTTGAGTCAGACAAAATATAAATTTTCGAAGTTGTTTGTTTCTGCTCTGGCAAGATTGTATTGTGAGGGTTAAGATTATTTCAGGCAAGCAAATCATTTGAGGTATTTACTTAATTAATTTTATATTTATTTGAAATAATGATAGATATGGATATTTTCAAAGGAGAAGAGCTTTTAAAATTCACTGAACGGTTCTCGTCAGACGATGTATGCCTCAAATATTTGTCTGATATGAAGTGGAACGGTAGGTTTGAATGCCGCAAGTGCAAGCTTACTAAATTTAGTGAAGGCAGTGGATAATCCTAAATATAAAAGCCTCCATTTAACTGAATTTTATTCTTTAAATGGAGAGGCTGTAAAATCAATCGAGCAGATGAAGATATTTTCTGAGTATAAACCTAATTATTTTCACATCCGTCTTTTTAAAGACGCCCCAACTTATGATAACATCCTAAATCATCCTGAGTTTCAGAAACTGCTTTTTGAAATGGAAACAAAATGGCATGCAAAGCACGATTCGATTAAAGTTGTTTTTGAGAAAAAGGGATTTTTGTAAGAAATAAGATAAACAGAAACTTTAAATATTTCCTAAACAAAATCTGAAATTGTACATTTGGAAAAACAAAAAAATGGCAATCAGAAGTTTCTTATTTTTATTCGTCCTTGCTTTTTTATATTCGTGCTCAACAAAACAACAACAACCCAACTTCGTCTTCATTTTAGTCGACGATTTAGGTTGGGCCGATGTAAAATGCAATTATCCGGAGAGTTTTTACGACACACCTAATATTGATAAATTAGCCGAAAGTGGAGTGCGATTTACAAATGCTTACGCAGCTAATCCGGTTTGCAGTCCAACGCGAGCTGCAATTATGACAGGCAAACATCCAAACCGTGTTGACATTACCGACTGGATTCCAGGGAGCGATCCACAAAATCGTTCACTTCTGGGGCCGCAAGACCGAACTGAATTGGCATTGGAAGAAATTACTCTTGCAGAGAAGCTTCGTGAAAAGGATTATAAAACTTGTTTTGTTGGAAAATGGCATTTGGGCGACGAAGGATTTTTTCCGGAAAATCAAGGATTCGACATTAATATTGGTGGCCACGAAAAAGGCAGTCCGCCTGGTGGTTATTATTCACCTTATAAAAATCCGAAACTGGCCGATGGTCCGGAAGGGGAATATTTAACCGATCGTTTAACCGACGAAAGCATCAAATTTATTAAGGAAAATCAGAAAGATCCATTTTTCTTATATTTAGCTTTTTATACTGTTCACACTCCAATTCAGGCTTCAAATACACACATTGAAAAATACGAAGCCAAACGCGAATGGTTGGGGATTAACGAAGTTCCACATAAAAATGAAGGCGAAGGCTGGACGAAACTGGTTCAGGAAAATGCAGATTATGCTTCAATGGTGGCTGCGATGGACGAAAACGTGGGACGCATTTTAGAAACATTAAAATTGAATGGATTGGATAAAAATACCTGGGTGATTTTTACCAGCGACAATGGCGGACTATCAACACTCACACGAAAGAATGCACCAACAAATAATGGCCTGCTTCGTGCCGGAAAAGGTTGGTGTTACGAAGGAGGCATCCGGGTTCCCTTGATTATTGCAGGACCGGATATTATTGAACCCGGAAGAGTTGAAGACCAGCCCGCAATAAGTATGGATTATTTCACTACCATTTTAAATCTGGCTGAAATTCAGCATGAAAAAAATGATGGAGAAAACTTACTTCCAATTTTAACTGAAGAAAAATCAATTGACCGCGATGAATTATTCTGGCATTATCCGCATTACCACGGAAGTGCATGGAAGCCAGGTTCGGCTTTGAGAAAAGGCGATTGGAAACTGGTGGTTCATTACGAAGATAAACGAGCTGAACTTTTTAATTTGGCAGATGATCCGGGCGAAACTACCAATATTGCAGAAGAAAATTTGGTGAAAGTAGCTGAACTGAAAAAAATACTGGAAGAAAAATTGGCTGATTCAAATGCCAAATTCCCTGAGCCGAATGTTGATTACGATCCGAGGGATTAAAGAACCGTTCTCTAAAAACAACTATAATTGGAGAGACAAAGGTTTGTTCTCAAATAATATTCGCCGGGTGAACCAAAGTCAATTGGTGAACACAAAAATGAGTAGTTTCACCCGTTGACTTCAAGTCAACGGATGAATAAAGAAAATGTTAATAAATGAAACGACCTTTAGAAAAAATCATACAAAAAAGCATGATTATAATTCATGGGAGTTCCATCTGTTACCTTAAAAAATAAACAATTATAACAGATGAAACATTCATGGCAAGTTAAGTTTGGCACACAGGAGGATGATTATAG